>JBKJLT010000013.1:0-3070 GCA_046596765.1 Ferruginibacter sp.
GTATGTGCCCGGATCCATTTTTGCTTTGGCAACAGTATAGCGTGTGGTAAAGGTTTCTGTAGTGTCGCCGTAATTATAACCGGCCTGCAATGCTTTTACATTGCTTTCAAATATCTCGGGCTTTTTGCCAAATTTTTCCTTAATAAAGCCAATAGTACTTTCTAATTCACGGTTATACATCCAGTACAAAAAACCCAGCACAAACATATTTTTTGCACGGTCTTTTTCTTTAACGCCCATCGTAATATCTTTCAAAGCCTCACGAGTCATCTTGGTTACGTCCATACGTATCACTTCATAATTGCTCAGGCTATCGTCTGTTAAAGGGTTCACACCTTCGGGATAATTTGCCAGCCGCAAATTTTTTGCATCAAAACCATCTTCATTGGCAATAATGCGGCCACCGGGCTTAAGGCCGATCAGGTTTGTTTTTAATGCAGCGGCATTCATAGCCACCAGTACATCACAGGCATCGCCTGGAGTAAACACCCGGTCGCTTGAAAACCTGAGCTGGTAACCACTTACTCCTGGTAATGTACCAATCGGGGCACGTATCTCAGCAGGGAAATCGGGGAATGTTGCCAGGTCTATTCCCAGCATTGCTGTGTTGTTGGTAAACTGGCTTCCGGTCAATTGCATGCCATCACCACTGTCTCCTGCAAACTTAATTACAACGTCACTTAATACTTCCTGCTTATTGGTCATCGTTAAAAATTATTGTGTAGCGAAGTTAACAATTTAGCGATATGAAAAAACATAACTTTTATCATATTTTATAATGATAAATACACAATTTGAAATTAATAATTTAGGTTTGTCCAAATTTTTTGAATGTACGACCTGCACGAATTTTTAACACCCATCCCAGTTCATGAACTGAATGATGATACTGGCTATACCGATGGGCAACTGGCAAAACATATTGCCATTTATGAAAATGAAATACCCGACGTTACCAATGCCGATATTGTTTTAGTAGGCGTAAATGAAACAAGGGGTAGCGGCGATTTTGACAATACAATAAGTGCAGCCGATGCTGTACGAAAACAATTATACCAATTACATTACTGGCATACCGATGTTATTATTGCCGACATTGGAAATATAAAAACCGGTGCCACTTTAAACGATAGTTATGCTGCAGTAAAAACAGTGCTGGCCGAATTGTTCCGCAAGAATAAAACAGTGGTTATTCTGGGCGGATCGCACGATATTACCCTTGCACAATATTTTGCTTATAAAGATTTTAACCAGGGGATTGAAGCAACCTGCATTGATGCCACCATTAACCTGAAAGGCGAAAACCCACTACGCAGCGAAAATTTTTTACTGGAGATGCTTACCGGCGAACCTAACCTGGTAAAGCATTATAACCATATTGGCTTTCAAAGCTATTTTGTACACCCACGCATGCTGGAAACCATGGATAAGCTGCGCTTTGACTGTTACCGTGTTGGTGCAGCACGTGAAAATCTGGAAGAGATGGAACCCGTTATCCGTAACACAAATTTATTAAGCTTTGATATAAGCACCATAAAACACAGCGACTCACCCGCCAGCAGCGAAAGCCCCAATGGTTTTACCGGTGAAGAAGCCTGTATATTGGCAAGGTTTGCCGGGCTGAGTAATAAAGTAAACAGTTTTGGTATTTATGGTTATCTGCCGCAGCAGGATGAAAAAGATTTGAGCGCCAAACAAATATCACAAATGCTTTGGTATTTTATTGATGGCAAAAGCCGCAGCAAACAGGAGGCTTCAATTGAAGACCGCGATTATTTTAATGAATACCATAGCAGCTTTACAGAAGTAGCATCGGTATTTCTGCAAAGCAAAAAAACAGGCCGCTGGTGGATGCAGTTGCCTAATAAAAAATTTATACCCTGCAGTTATAACGATTATGTGCAGGCCAGCCGCAATGAAATACCGGAAAGATGGCTGAGGGCGCAGGAGAGAGGTTAGGAAGTTTTGGGTTTATGGTTTTTTAAAATCAACAACGTCTAAAGTAATCAAACCCCTCATTTACTGATTCCGTATTAAACCAATTTTTTTGCATTTTCAATCTGTACATCGCTTCCCATTACAATTAAGCGGTCGCCGGGCTTTATTTGATATCCGGCATTGGGGTTAATGGTATATCGATTGCCTTCGGTTTTTATTCCCAGAATAGTGCAGTTTGTGTTGCTCCACATATCCAGTTCGCCAAGCGAAATATGTTTATTGGCCTCTACTTCCGCCACCCGAAATAATTCATTATTTTGTGTGCTCATGATGCTCAGCATTTCTACCACATCGGGCAGCATTACCAGCGTTGCCATGTGGGCACCGCCAATTTTATCGGGCATTATTACATTATCGGCACCGGCAATTTTTAACTTTTTTACAGATGAATCCTGCGACGCCCGGCTGATGACTTTTAAATTTGGATTAAGTTGTTTTGCTGTAAGCACAACAAATAAATTATCAGCATCTACCGGTAAGCTCGTAATAAGTGCACGGGCATTTTTAATACCGGCATCCAACAACACTTCATCTTTGGTGGCATCGCCTTTCATAAAATAGGGTACTTCAAATTCAATATCCTTTTCCAGTTCGTTCTTTTCTTCCAGTACCACAAAGGGGATTTTGTTGTTAAACAATATCTGGGCACTTTCTTTGCCGTTTCGGCCAAAGCCGCAAATAATTACATGCTCTTTCAATTGCTGAATACTATTTTCCATTTTAATTTGTTTATACATTTTAGTAAATTCTCCATCCGAAAAAAAACGGGTAAGCAGGGTTACAAAATAAGTGAACAAACCCAGGTTCAGCAGGATGAGAAATATGGTAAAAATGCGGCCGGTTTCCGACAGCGGCCTTACTTCGCCAAAACCCACTGTAGATATGGTTATTACCGTCATGTACAATGACTCCAGGAAATTAAAATGCTCTATTACCATATAACCAGCTGTACCAAATAATATGGTAAGCAACAACAGGGCAACCGGTAGTATTAATTTTGAAAATAATCTCCATTTTTTCATCAGTAGTATTGGGTATATATTAATCAGTCTGAAAATTATAACTTTAACCG
>JBKJLT010000061.1:0-6079 GCA_046596765.1 Ferruginibacter sp.
CTCTTTAATAACATAATTTTTTACCGGGAGTTATTGGTTACGCAAAACAACTGTTTGTTTACAGTTCCTGCGGCTTTATAAATATACAAAGAATGTAACAGCGACATAAAATATCAGGGACGATAAAAAGGTGCCTTATTGTTTTTTTACACTCACTCTCCATATCACATTACTGGCATCGTCTGTTACAAGCATAGAGCCATCTGCAAGCACAGCTACACAAACCGGCCTGCCATACACTTCGCTTTTATCAGCATCGGCAATAAAGCCGGTTAAAAAATCTTCCGGTGTACCGGATGGTTTACCATTTGCAAAGGGAACAAACACCACTTTATAACCTGCCAGTGCAGATCGGTTCCAGGAGCCATGTTGGCCAATAAATGCACCATTATGATATTTAGCCGGGAAAGATTTTTTATCGTAAAAAGCCAACCCAAGAGAAGCAGTATGCGACCCAAGAGCTACATCTGGTACAATGGTTTTACTAACAAGGTCGGGCCTTGGATCATCTGTCATGCGTGGGTCTTTATTTTTTCCAAAGTAAGCATAAGGCCAGCCATAAAAACCACCTTCTTTTACACTGGTAATGTAATCGGGTACCAGGTCATCGCCCAGTCCATCTCTTTCATTTACTGCTGTCCATAAAGTTGTAGTACCTGTTGCCCAGGCCATACCTACGGGGTTGCGCAGGCCGCTGGCATAAATTTTTTCACCACTGCCATCAGGATTTAATTCCAGTATATTGGCCCTTCTTATTTCATTTTCCATACCGTGTTCTGCCACGTTGCTGCCCGAGCCAACTGTTACATAAATTTTATTTCCTGCTTTATTGGTAATAATGTTTCTTGTCCAGTGATTATTGTAACCACCGGCGGGTAAAGCAACAATTTGTTTTCCTTCGCCGGTTAAAGCTGTATCTCCGGCTTTGTAATTAAACTGCAACACAGCATCGGTATTGGCAACATAAAAATGGTTATTCAATATCAGCATACCCAAAGGTTGGTTTAAGCCTTCGGCAAACACATAGCGGCTTTCATAAACACCATCTTTGTCACTATCTCTCAACATAGTAATGCGCCCGGCACTTTCACCCAGATTCTGTGTTTTTATTTTTCGGGAAATTTTTGCCCCAATCTTTTTAAGGCCTTTTAAAATGGTATTTGATTCTGCAATAAAAACATCGCCATTGCTGCCCACATATATCCAGCGTGGATTATCGAGACTATCAGCAAACCGGCTCACAACAAAGCCTTCAGGTGCAATGGGTGTTTTACCGGCCGGCCATCCAATTACCTTACTAAAGTTGCGTGATGATTTTGTGGCAAAAGGAACCGGCAATGTATCTGCCGAATAATAAGCGGAACCGGTATCGCTTTTTACAGCACCTTTATTGGAATGTGTGTTGCCGCATGCGAGTGCAGTAAACATCAGGAAAACCGGTATCATATTTTTTATCATTGATATTAAAATTTAAATAAAGAATTATAGTGTTGCTAAAATAATACCAATAATTATAAAAAAACAAATATTGCTTTTTTAAAAAGCCGCTGTTGCCTGTATAAACTGTGTGTGGCCAACTCACCTTAAATCAACTAATTTGCAATTGCTTGTCCGCTGTTTTCTCCATTTCCTGAATTTGGGATATTGATATTTAATTTTCTGATCTTGAAGTAACAAATATTTACCCATAATTGTTTTTTGATTTTATAAAACGGGTTGTAGTCATAATTAGGTATGAGTGATTTTCTTTAACGATGTACAATAATCCCTGCAACCTGTAAGCTAACTTATGTAAGGTTAAGCCATATCCCATAATCTGCATTATATAATTATCAAAACAACTTGCATAATTCACAGATGAATGATGGATTAAGTATTTTGTTTTTTTTGGCATAGATTTAGAAGTTAACATTGCTATATAAAATTTACCTAAAACTTTTATTATGGAGAATGTAATGACAACATTAAGCGGCGTACTTGAAAAGCTGCGTATTAAAAAACAGGATAACGAATTTATAATGACGGAAGCTGGCTTTACCAGCCCTGCCGGAAAATTGTATAGCGCAGAAGAACTGACCATTATAAAAACCTACCGGTTTGAGGGAAACTCGGATCCATCCGACAGTTCAATTTTATATTTGATTGAAGCTAATGATGGTTTAATTGGGTATAGCATTGATGCCTATGGTGTATACAGCAATCATGATGACGCAGGCTATGATGAGTTCATCCGGAAAATAAATGTAAGTGAAAGGGATGAACAGGAAATATTTAAATAAAGCTGCTGCCTAAAATTTTTAAGCTTCATACCAGCTTTAAATCTCTGTTTAAAATAATTGCAGGCCGTAATAACCCACCAGGGTAAAAACAATACAGCGGGTAATTACTCCTATACAGCACCAGCTTACCAGTTTTTTAATATTTGCATTAAGCCCCACGCCTACTGCTATGCTTATTGGCGCACCTACTGAAACAGTGCCTAAAAAACCAAGCCCAATTATGCCGTATTTGTTCCAGAGCTTTAGTATCATGGGATGTTTTTGCTCTGCAACTTCTTTGGTGGGTTTGTTTTTATGAAACAAAGCCCTGATCTTATCGCCCAGGAAAGCAGCAACAAAAACACCGGCGATACCACCAGTGAGGCTTGCAAAAAAAATTGTCCAGGGCGACAGTCCCAATGCAAAACCGGCAGGGATGGCTGCATATATTTCAAAAGTGGCAAGGCCTGCCACGGTTAATATTTTTAAAAACATCTGTGTATTATATTGTACGTTATTGACGAAAATAGCTGAATAAACCCAGACTACAGCAGTAGGTTTTGTATAGGATGTTTTGTTAACAGAAATTTTTAGTTTAACTACATCAGCAACATTAATATTCGCAAATGAAGTAAATGAACGGTATGCGCCAACGGGTTATTTTAGTAAGAAAACATTGATACACTATATGAAAAGCCAGACAAAATCAATTCTGACATTTTACTGAATATCTTTAAGGCTTCCCAAAAACCCATTCCAGGCTTTAATAGCCTGTGATGTAGCTCTTTTAAGTTCGGGGCCCATTTCTCCATAGGTTTGCTCACTGCCTTCGGGAGCAAAAATAGGATCCCAGTTGAAAAGATAATTTCCCTTTGACCGTAATGCTATTTTTCCTTTTGTTTCGCCGGCAAAAGTTGTTATTCGTTTACCATCACAATAACCTATAACTGAACGGGCGGTTGCAACCCTTGAGTCTCCTTCGCCTAAAAAGCTACACATTCTTTCTCCAATCGAGTTCCACACAATATGCCCCACGCCGCCCGGAAATTCTTTCAGGCTTTCTATAAAAATTCCCCCATGCTCAACAACACAGGGTGCACCTAAATGTTTATATGCCTCAAGTGCTTTTGCTCTTACGATCTTCTCAATATCGGGGTCTAAAATTTCCTGCAGATCTTTATTGGCAAACAATAATTCTATCGGATAACGGTCTTTTACCTCAATGCTGTTCAGGTGACTCAGTATCTCAGCCTGCTTGTTTTGGTTCTTGGTTACAAAAAATATTTTCATATCAGTTCTTTTAAAAAGTTCTCGATACTTTCCTGTTTGTTCAATGGGTCAAGTTCAATAATTGAAACATTCCATTGGGCAAGCAGGGTCTTTTGAATTTCGCCTGAACCAAAAGAAGTAAGGTACGCACTGGGTACATTCCTGGTTCTGCTGTTTTTTACCTGTTGCCGCAATTTGAATAGTTTATAAAGCATGTACCTGATATTTACGTCATCGAGGCTATACCCGATAAAAAGCAGGCATTTACCTAGCATATCTGCACGTAGCTTCAGATCAATGGCCGATTCAAATGAAAGCCTTTCAAAATAGCTTGATTCTGTAAGCACCAGGCTTTCATCATCGCTGAAAGTGCCATGGAATTTTACGATCTGTGTTGCATTATCAGGCGCAGATGAAATATCATCTATATTGGCGATGGTATAAACAGGTTTGTTTAAAAACTCAAAGCTCTGCTCAATAATATTATCGTAATTGGTTGTGTAGATAATCGGTAAATTCATTTGTACCAATGCTGCATGAGCAACTGAAGATCTGATTGACGCTTCGGTTGGATCGAATGAACGGTCCATGAGGCTGCGCAACGGGCCAATAGCACCTTTTACAGCCACATAATATTCGGCCAGTTGCAGGTTATTGCCATTAAGCTTAAAAACATCCGGGTCGTATCCTAATTCTTCTGCTATTTTATCTACCAGTTGAGAAAAAGAAGGAAGTCCAAGATTCATTGACAATCCTGCCCCCACAAGAGGTATCACTTTATTTTGTTTTATCAACGATCTGAGGGCATCAAACTGGCCAGGTACTGACATATATTTAATTTTCAACAAGGTAAAATAAAATCAGCAAACAAAGAAGTGCGACTGGAACAGTAAAAAAATTAAAAAATATTTTTCTACAGCATAAGGCAAAGGTTGGCAACCTTTGCAAAAAACTAAAACGCATCCTTTGTATTGTGATTAGAACTGAAGACATGAACAGTTGCGAAGCGGAGGGCCTTTACCTCGGAAAGGCTTGCCCATAGTACCCTATGCTCATATGGGTCAATAATTTATATGATTGCGGGGGCAATAAACTAACCCAAAAATCAGTTTAAATTTTGAACTATTACATGCAGGCCTGTAGAATTTTTACAACAGCAGTAAGTATAGAGCACTATAGCAAAAAATAATTGATACTGCCAAATATGCCTAATAACTGATCCCGCTGCTGTTTTTCAAAGGCCTGTAACCCAAAATTCAAAACCAATGAAAACCTGCCAAAAGCTCCCTGCTTTATTATTAATCGCCTTATCATTGCTGATATTTTCAGCGGTGCCTGCTGCAGCAGATAACACACCCATTGTTGCAAAGCGTGCACCGGACAAGCAATTGATACTAAACCTCATGACCCTCGACAATGGAAATATAGAAACATTTGCTGATGGAGTGTATGTGTTCTATAATAACGGTTACCTGCTATCAACATCGGATGACATTGTAAAGCTGGCTAAAATTGGAGAGACTATTGCTTCTTACCGTGAAAGCAAAGATCTGGAAGAGGAAAAAAAGCCGTTATTTAATAGCACGGACACGGTTTTTTTACATCTTACCAATACGAGCATCAGGAATTACCGTTACAAGATAAATATGCAGCAGTTTAATGTTACGGGCCTTATGGCCAAACTGGAGGACAGATACCTGAATACCTTCAAGATACTTAATACTTATGGTGGTACCGATAATATTGATTTTAGTGTAACGGCTGATCCGGCATCGGCCGATCCGTTTAGATTCCGCATTGTAATAATAACGGCTATTCCATTGCCGGTTAACATTACAGGTTTTGCAGCAACACAGGTGGGTAAAAATATAGCACTTGAGTGGAAAGTAAGCAACCAACTGAATATGCGTCAATATGAAGTTGAAAAATCGGCTAACGGCATCAACTTCAACCGTGCAGCCACATTGCCTGTTACCGGAAGCGAAAGTTATACTTACCAATGGCTGGATGAACATGCTGCAACGGGCAATCTGCAGTATCCTGTTGATAATTTTTATCGCATACGCTGTGCTGGTATCGGAGGCTATGTCATCTACAGCAAGGTCATCAGCATTAAAACAGGTAAAAACATTTCAGGTATCAGTATTTCACCCAACCCGGTTACCAATAATATTATTTCACTGATGTTTACCAATATGCAAAAGGGGTATTACGGGCTAAGACTTTTGAAGAGTACTGGCCAGGTTTTGTTTACCCATGCAATAAATCACAATGGAATCAACGGTGTTCAATCAGTTATGCCTTTAAGTGTTTTGGCAAAAGAAAACTATTACCTTGAGATCAGTGGTCCCGTTGATTTTAAGTTGACCAGATTAGTTGCTGTAGCAAAGTGATAAATTGCTGCTGTGGTTCCTGTTTCAAAAAAAACATCTTGCCCGTAAATACAAGTTGTTACATGAGGGTAACTGCCCGGAATAGCCAATTTATTGTCTTCCTTTTTTCTTGCTGAACATATTATTGCACCGCCGCTATGAAAGCTGTCAATCCACGCA
>JBKJLT010000020.1:0-2979 GCA_046596765.1 Ferruginibacter sp.
AGCCCATCTGTTGCCAAATTAATTGCACAGGACATGGAAGCTGTTTATATGGAAAGCAATAAAGAAAGCAGGGAACAAAAAGGCATCATGAACCGCAACTTAACCGAGGCAAATAATAAGCTTTTGAAGTTGAATGAACGGTTTATTGAAGGAGATATTGACCGGGAAACCTACAGGCAAATGAAAGCGAAATTTGAAGGGGAGCGGGAACAGATCGAACAACAAATGGCAAAGACCGAAACTAATTTATCGAACTTGCAAAAATGCACCGAACTGGCAGTTGAATTCTCTTCAAACCTTCCGTCCCTGTGGAGTTTGAGCAATTATGCCAATAAACAACGGATTCAATTTTTGGTGTTTCCGGAAGGAATTTATGTAGATAAGGAAACTAAGGATTATCGAACTCCAAAAATAAATTCGGCATTCCTCTACTTTGCACGTCTTAAGCGGTTTTTACAGAAAATAAAAACGGGAAAACTGAGTCTGATCTCAATTTTCCCGCTTCTGTGGTGTGGGGCGGGATTGAACCGCCGACACAAGGATTTTCAGTCCTTTGCTCTACCAACTGAGCTACCGCACCTCCTTGAATTTCGAAATCGGGTTGCAAAAATAAGGGTATTCTCCCAAAATCTGCAATCTGCAATCAAAAATCTGCAATCAGTTACCGTATTCACATAAAAACTTAATCCGCATCAGCTTTAACTGCTCCCAGTTAAAATTGCTGTCGGCCAGCTCTTCCTGTGCAACCTGCAGGGAAGATGTTTCGCAGCTTTTAAAATAATCCATTATCTCGTCCTGCTCATATTCATCTACCATTTCGTTAATAGCATAATCTAAGTTTAGCTTGGTGCCACTGGCAACAATAGTCTCCATTTCCTCTAAAAGTTCATCAATACGCAGGTCGCGGGTTTTGGCAACCGTTTCTAAAGGAATTTTTTTATCAATATTCTGAATGATGAAGATCTTATTGTTATTACGGTTTACTACACTTTTCATCACAAAATCATCTGGCCTAATGATGTCGTTTTCTTCTACATATGTCGTGATCATATCTAAAAAGGGTTTGCCATAGCGTAATGCTTTTCCTTTGCTAACACCGCTAACCTTTTCCAGTTCTGCCATTGTTGTGGGGAACATGGTTGCCATATCTTCAAGGCTGTTTTCTAAAAAGATAACAAAGGGTGGCAGGTTCTTTTCTTTGGCTACTTTTTTGCGCAGGTCCTTCAGCAGGATCATTAATTTTTCATCAGTCGCCGCCAATTCTGCTGCTGCCTGTTCACTTTCTTCATCATCTGCATTGGCTTCCTCAAACAAATTATTCAGGACAATTTTAAATGTTGTGGGTTTCTTTAAAAACGCAGTGCCTGCTTTTGTAATTTTCAACAACCCATACTCTACAATATCTTTTTCAATTAAACCGGCCAACAACATCTGGCGTATCAGGCTGTTCCAGAAATGATTTTCTTTATCGTTGCCGCTTGCAAAAACATCGAGCTCTTCGTGGCGGTACATTTTAACCTGCGGCGTAGCTTTACCGGCAAGTATAAGCAACGTATATTCAACCGGAAACTGTTCGCCCAATGCTTTTATAATTTTTAAAACAATAGCGGCATCATCCTTTGCTTCAATTTTTTCTTTAGGGTTTAAACAGTTGTCGCAATGGCCGCAGCTTTTTTTATCATCGTAATGTTCTCCAAAATAATGCAGCAGTATTTTACGGCGGCAAACGCTGCTTTCGGCGTAAGCAACCGTTTCATTAATTAACTGTGCACCCACTTCTCTTTCGCTGAGTGGCTTGTCCCGCATCAGGTGTTCAAGCTTGGCAACATCTTTATGAGAGTAATAGAGAATACATTTTCCTTCCATACCATCCCGTCCGCCACGGCCGGTTTCCTGGTAATAGTTTTCTATTGATTTTGGAATGTTGTAATGAATTACAAAACGGATATCAGGCTTATCTATACCCATACCAAAGGCAATGGTAGCCACAATTACATCAACATCTTCATTTAAAAACTGGTCCTGCCTTTCTGACCGTAATTTACTATCTAACCCGGCATGATAAGCCACCGCTTTAATACCGTTTGCCATCAGCATTTTTGCAAGTTCTTCGGTGGTTTTGCGGTTAAGCGTATAAATGATACCGCTTTTGCCTTTGTGCTGCTGTATAAAGCGAACAATACTTTTATTGGTTTGATCAAGATTTATTTTAGGTTGAATTTCGTAATATAAATTTGGCCTGTTAAAAGAAGAGATGAAAATTTTTGCTTTACGTAGCCCCAAATTTTTGACAATATCGCTTTGTACTTTTGGTGTAGCTGTTGCGGTTAATGCAATCACGGGAATCGTTTCATCAATCAGGTCCATCATCTCCCTGAGCCTTCTGTACTCCGGCCTGAAATCGTGTCCCCATTCCGAAATACAATGTGCCTCATCTACCGCAAAAAAAGAAATTTTAAGTTCTTTAAAAAATGCAATGTTCTCTTCCTTCGTCATGGTTTCGGGGGCCACATACAACATTTTAGTTTTGCCCGAAGTAAGATCATCTTTTACAATTTTTTGCTGGCCTTTATTTAAAGTGCTGTTTAAAAAGTGAGCCACATTATCCTTACTGCTGTAACTGCGTACCAGGTCTACCTGGTTTTTCATTAATGCTATTAATGGAGAAACAATAATGGCAACACCCTCGCTGATCATTGCCGGCAACTGGTAACACAAACTTTTGCCGCCGCCTGTTGGCATAATAACAAAGGTGTCGTTACCATTAAGCAGGCTTTCAATAATTTCTTCCTGGGGCCCTTTAAAACCATCAAAACCAAATTGATCCTGGAGTTGTGTAGATAGATCGGGCTGATTTTTTAAAGCTGCTTTAATTGCAATTTTAGGTTTTGGTTCTTTTGCACTGGATTTTGTTTTGGCCATAATTTTATCTTAGCAATATTTGTACTGTATGTTTTTGAATACTCATGTTTTTTTTAA
>JBKJLT010000173.1:0-6957 GCA_046596765.1 Ferruginibacter sp.
TTACCATGGAAAGTAAAAAAGATAAACCTGCTGCTGGCCAGTTATATCTTTTATGCCGCCTGGAACCCGCCCTTTATTTTGTTGTTATGGTTATCTACCGTGGTAGATTATTTTGTGGGCCGGGCCTTGTACACGCAGGAAAACAAGCATAAAAAGAAATTGCTGCTCGTTATCAGTCTCATCGGCAACCTGGGTATGCTTTGTTTCTTTAAATACGGCGGGTTCCTGCTGGAAAATTTTACCCATCTGGTAAACCTCGTTGGCATTAATTTTCACCCGGCCAAACCCAATATTATTTTACCAGCCGGTATCTCCTTCTATACTTTTACTACATTGTGTTATACAATCGACATGTACAAAAGAAAAAGTAAACCGGTAAAATCATTACTGGACTTTTCTTTGTTTGTTACCTTCTTTCCTCACCTGGTAGCCGGGCCTATTGTAAGGCCGCCGCAACTGGTGCCGCAGTTCGAATCGCCCAGAACAGCAAACCGCCAGCAACTGATGCAGGGTTTGTTGTTGATAACACTTGGGTTGTTTATGAAAGTGGTTTTGGCAGATAGTATGTTAGCAGAATCAGCCAATAAAGTATTTAATGCACATGCTGCCGTTAGTACCATTGATGCCTGGATGGGTGTGCTGGCTTTTTCCGGACAAATATTTTTTGATTTTGCCGGCTATTCAACCTGTGCCGTGGGTGTGGCATTAAGCCTGGGATTTATTTTACCTCAAAATTTTTTATATCCCTATGCAGCCATCGGCTTCTCCGATTTTTGGAGAAGATGGCATATTACACTCTCGGCCTGGTTACGTGATTATTTATACATTCCATTAGGAGGTAACCGCAATGGAAAATTCAGAACCTACATTAATTTAATGATTACCATGCTGCTTGGCGGCCTGTGGCATGGCGCTAACTGGACCTTTGTTGTATGGGGTGCATTACACGGATTTTACCTGTGGGTAGAAAAAATTATTGTTGACATCAGGCACGATAAAGTAAAGTCCATTGCCATAACTCCTGCGGGTGAGGTAGGTGTGCTTGGGCCTGTACCGGAAGTTTTTAAAAAGAAGAACCTTAGCAATTTCATGCTGGCGCTGTTCACTTTTTTCCTCATTAATGTAACCTGGGTATTCTTTCGTGCCACCGACTTTACATCTGCCTGGCGCATACTAAGTGCCATGTTCTATAATATTCCCAAGGCAGATCAGTTGTTAACCAGCATGAGCATCATTAAAATATCAGTCATCATCTTTTTTGTGGTCATGTTTCACTGGTTAATGCGTGATACAAAAGTGTTGGTAGTTGCCCAAAAATTACCGTGGTGGCTACTGGGGCTGATATGGTCGGCATTACTGCTGCTGCTTATTTTAAGCCAGGAGAGTGGCAGTTCATTTATTTATTTTCAATTTTAATATTTAATGGAGTCTAAAAAAGGAAGGCACAAAGTCTTCCTTTTTTTATGTGCTAATATTTTATATGTACCGACATGGTTGATACAAAACATTCTCAATAATATTTCCCTTTACCTCCGGGTTTTCCTTTGTCCAAATTAAGATCTCCAGGCGAGTCCCCATGCCAAAGCTTTAGCATGATTGTGGAACCGCTGCTGTTAAGTTGAGCTTCTCAAATTCATATCCTCTAATTTGATAAAACGAAGAAACTCCCGGTTCTGGTTCTTACAAACCTCTATCTTTGCTGCGATAAAAGATGATAGAAAATACAACTGTTGAACGGAGCGTCGCCATCTGCCGTTGCTTTGGGTACTACAGCCGGTAACAAAAAAATATACATGTCGCAACAATCAGAAACATTTATAGCCAAAACCACCGTTAAAGCGGCCGACCTTGAACACAGGCGCAAGATTAATTTTAATATTGGCAAGTATAATAGTAAAGTGCCGGAAGGTAAAGAGCAGTTTGCCGATGTACACCTGGCCAGAGAAAGGGCCAAGAATATTAAATGGCGTGCCATTGAAACGCTTGACCAGCAACTGGAAGAATTTGAAATGAACTTTACCAAACGTGGTGGTAAAGTTATCTGGGCCGAAAATAGTGACCAGGCCATTGCAGAGATTTTAAAGATATGCAAAGAAAAAAACTGCCGGTCGGTGGTCAAGAGCAAGAGCATGGTTACCGAAGAAATTCACCTGAATGATGCACTTGAAAAAAATGGTATTGAAAGCGTAGAGACCGACCTGGGCGAATATATTCAGCAATTGGATGGTGAAGCACCTTACCATATTGTTACGCCTGCCATGCACAAAAGCAAGGAAGATGTTGCCAAACTGTTTAATAAAAAACTGGGTACGCCCATAAATTTTACACCAGAACAGTTAACCCTTAAAGCAAGGGAAATACTGCGTGAAAAATATGTGCAGGCCGAAGTGGGTGTAACGGGTGCAAACTTCATCATCAGCGATATTGGCGGCATTGCTGTTACAGAAAATGAAGGCAATGCCAGGCTGAGTTGTGCTTTTCCTAAAACACATATTGTTGTTGTGGGTATTGAAAAAATGATTCCTTCATTAACCGATCTTGGATTGTTTTGGCCGCTGCTTTCAACCTTTGGTACCGGGCAAAAAATGACCGTTTACAATACCGTTATTACCGGTCCCCGCCAGCAAAATGAAACCGACGGCCCCGAAGAAATGTATGTGATTCTGCTAGACAACGGCCGCACCAATATTTTAAAAAATCCAAAACAACGGGAGAGTTTGTATTGCATACGTTGCGGTGCCTGTTTAAATGCTTGCCCTATTTATAAAAATATTGGCGGCCATGCATACGGTGCAACATACAGCGGCCCCATCGGCAGCGTTATTACGCCACACCTGCAGGGCATGGATGAGTTCAAACATTTAAGTTATGCATCATCGCTTTGTGGTAACTGTACCGAAGTGTGTGCAGTAAAAATAAATCTGCATGAGTTGTTGCTGGAAAACCGACACGAATCGGTAGAAGAAGGTTCCACAACCTTTACCGAGCGCATGGCCTGGAAAGCCTGGCGACTTGCAAGCCTTAAAAGAGGCATGATGAATTTGGGCGGCGGCAGTTTAAAAAACAAAGTGGTAAATGGTATGTTTAAGGGATGGAGCAAAAGCAGGAGTGATCTGAATTTTAGCCAGAAAACCTTTAACCAGTTGTGGAAGGAACGGTATAAAAATTAGTTGTAAATTTGGTAAAACGGTTTTATATGAGCAACATAGAAATAAGGAAAGAACTACACAATTATATCGATAACAGCACTGACGATATTATTGTTGCTGTGTATGCACTCCTTAAAACCTACAATAACGATAATAGCGAAACTGTTGATTTAAAGGAATATAACAGTGACATTGACGAGGCCATGAAGGAAATGGATAGCGGTAATTTTGTTTCTCACAATGATGTGAAAAAAATGCTGTTAAAATAATGGCTGTTACCAGAAATATAATATGGCGTGGTTCTGCCGCATTATATTTAGAAAAAACAATTGACTTTATTCGAAAAGATTCCGATAAAAATGCAACTGCTGTTGCGAACGCCATATTATCAACTATCGAAAAAGCTGCCGGATTTCCAGAACACTTTCCACCAGATAAATATAAAACTAACAACGCATCCAGTTCCTTCAGAGCATTTGAAATCTATAGCTTCAGAGTTTCATTTTATTATGATGAAGAAATCTTAAGAATTGTGAGAATCAGGCATACAAAACAAAAGCCTTTAAAATATTAGATCAGTTGTGAAAAGTGAAATACGGGTATAAGAATTAATTGTAAATTTGAGAAAACGGTTTTATGGAAAAACTATTTACGGCACATATTGAACAGGATGTTGAAACCGGCTTTTTTATCGGAATGATTCCATCAATACCTGGGGCTCACACACAGGCAAAAAGTCTGGATGAACTTTCAATACGGTTAAAAGAAGTTTTACAATTGTGTCTTGAGTCTACTCCCATGAGTAAATAATTAATGCTCCTCATATACTCCCATACCGTTTCTTCCCGTCTGCAATACATTTGCCATTTTATTTTTAAAGAACAATTAGGGCTTGATTATAAACTAACGATTGATTCAGAAGCATTTAAAGCCCACAGTGGAGCAAAGATCAATTACAGCGATTCTAAAATTAACAATGATGAATTTTATATTCAGAACCATCCCCTACTTTTTGAAAACGATATTAACCCACAGGCAATAAATTGTTTTATTGCAAATGGCAACAAGGCTTTTTTTAAAACAGATGACTGTGATTTTCCTTTCGACATTTTTGCCGCTTCTTTTTACCTGCTTAGCCGTTACGAAGAATACCTGCCGTATAACAAAGATATGTATGGCCGGTTTGCGCATGAAAACTCGCTGGCTTACAAGGAAGGGTTTTTAAATTTGCCGCTGATCAATATCTGGCTGCAGGACTTTGCAGAAAAGCTGAAAGAAAAATCTCCAGCCGGATCCTTGCGTACCATTTTAAATTTTCAGCCTGCGACTTTCAAATTTCAACCAACCTACGACATTGATATTGCCTACTCCTACAAACACAAAGGTTTACTAAGAAATACTGGAGGCTTTTTAAAGTCACCCTCGACAGAAAGAATTAAAGTTTTAAGTGGCTCAGCAAAAGATCCGTTTGATTGTTATGACTGGCTGAATAATTTGCACAAGCAATATGAGTTAAAGCCCATTTACTTTTTTTTGGTGGCAGAAAAAAACGGGGACTTTGATAAAAACATCCTGCCTCATAATGATGCCATGTGGAAACTGGTAAAAAAACATACTGCGCTCTACGAGATCGGTATTCATCCAAGCTGGCAAAGCAATGCCAAGGAATCTGTGTTAAAAGGTGAAATGGAATGGCTTGCAGAAATGTCGGGCATAAAACACATCAGCATATCACGTCAACATTATATTAAATTTTCTATGCCAGATACATACCGTGTTTTGGCAGAAGCCGGCATTCAGCATGAGTATAGTATGGGTTATGGCAGCATCAATGGTTTCAGAGCTTCGGTAGCTTCTTCGTTTTTTTGGTACAATCTGGAGATGAAAGTTCAGACATCATTACGTATTCATCCATTCTGTTTTATGGATGCCAATGCCTTCTACGAACAAAAGCAAAATGCAGAGCAGGCCTATGAAGAACTGATGTATTATTATCAAGTTTGTAAAGCTGTGAACGGAACTTTAATTACCATCTGGCATAATAATTTTTTAGGCACGGCAAAGGAATTTGCAGGATGGACAGCAATTTACGAGCAGTTTATTGCTCAGGTTCAGCAATAATTTTTTCCCGGCTGCGCTTGAGGCTGTAGTTTACCAGAAACACGCCTATCAATGTTACAATAGCACCCCACAAAATATACATCGTAAGTTTCTCATGCAATACTATGGCAGCCGTAACCATTGCTACCAGCGGGTTTATATAAGCATACAGCGAAGATATTGCCGGTGGCAGTTTCTTCATAGAATAAATAAAAGCAATGAATGCCACTAAGGAGCCGGCCAAAACCAGGTAAGTGATAGCACCCCATGCTGTGGCAGTAATATGTTTAAACGGAATGGTTGGTTGTGTGGTTTCTGCAATAATGCACAAGATAAATGCACTGATAAGCATTTGCCAACCGGTGGCGTAATACGGATTCAGCGTAGTTTTATTTCTTACAATAATAATAGTTCCCACACTCCAGCTTAGCATGGCAATTACAGATAACACAACACCAAAAATAAAACCATCGGGGTGATGTTGAAATGCATTTTCGTAAAATACTATGCCAATACCGGTTATGCCAAGCAACAAGCCAATAAAAGTAAGTATGGTCATATTCCTACTTTTAAAAAACACCCTTTCAACAATTACCACACTTAAGGGATACAATGCGCCTATAAGTGCACTTAAACCGGTAGGTATATATTGCAGGCTCCAGGTGCTTAAACCGTTTGCCACCACAAACATCAGCAGCGCCATTATCAGTAACCATAAAAATTCTTTACGGGTAGGGAATGATAATTTTTTATACAAAATAAAAAAAAGCAAAAAACAAATACCTCCCAGAAACTGACGTATATAGGCCATTTGCAGTGCAGGAATTTTAGTCTCAATACCAATTTTACTGGCAACCCAGGTGGTGCCCCAAACAAGGCTGGTGATTGCCAGTGCCAGGTAACCACCCGCTTTGCCTTTTGGTAAATTTTTACTGCTGATCATTTATTGAAGCTGAACTTAATGTTTAAAATGGCGCAGGCCGGTAATTATCATCACCAGGTTATTTGCTTTGCAATATTCAATGGAATCCTTGTCACGTATAGAACCACCCGGCTGTATAAAAGCTTTTATGCCGGCTGCGTGTGCAATCTTTACGCAATCATCAAAAGGAAAAAATGCATCGCTGGCAAGCACTGCATCATTCAAATCAAAATCAAATTGCTTTGCTTTATCTATTGATTGGCGCAGGGCATCAATGCGGCTGGTTTGTCCGCAACCTTTACCAAAAAGTTGTTTGTTTTTTACCAAGGCAATGGCATTGCTTTTTAAATGTTTGCAAACTATATTGGCAAATATCATGTCCTCTTTTTCTGAAGCTGATGATTCTTTTCCACCTTCTTCTTTCCAATCTGTATAATTACCAGCATCATTTTGTTGTGTGAGAATTCCATTTAAAACAGATTTATACTGATGTGTTGCTACCGGTTTTGCTTTTTGCTGCAGCAGGATACGGTTCTTTTTTGTTTTTAAAATTTCCAAAGCATCGACATCAAATGATGGCGCTATCAACACTTCAAAAAATATTTCGTTAATGGCGTTGGCTGTTGCCACATCAACCGTTGCATTACAAACCAGTACGCCGCCAAATGCACTTTCGGGATCACCGGCCAGCGCTGCATCCCAACTTTCTTTTACGGTTGGCCTGCTTGCAATACCACAAACATTGGTATGCTTGATTATGGCAAAGGTAACCTCCACTAAATCCCC
>JBKJLT010000241.1:0-2952 GCA_046596765.1 Ferruginibacter sp.
TATTAGTATTAGAAAAAGGCGCAACAAAAAAGCAAATGGAACAGCTTAATAAAAAGTTAAGTCATCTGCCCGCCCGTAAAAAATTAGATGCCAAAAAATACTGCGGTGTAATAAAACTTAAAGAAGATCCCTTGATTATCCAAAAAAGACTGCGGAATGAATGGGAGTAAAACGGTTTTAGACACAAATATTATTTTGTATTTATTGGCAGGTGATAAAACTGTTGCGGAATTTTTACAGGATAAGCAAGGATATGTATCTGTAATTACCGAATTGGAATTAATTGGCTACCCTGACATAACAATGAAAGAATTACAGCAGGTAAGAAGTTTTTTGGAAGATTGCACTATAATTGAACTGAACGAAGAAATTAAGTCTATCTATATTAATCTCCGAAAAAAATACCGTATCAAGCTGGGAGATGCTGCTACTGCCGCCACGGCAGTTTTTTTAGACCTTCCCTTATTGAGTGCTGATAAGGGATTCAATAAAATTGAAGAATTACAATTAACATTTTA
The DNA here is from genome assembly GCA_046596765.1 of Ferruginibacter sp. GTDB lineage: Bacteria > Bacteroidota > Bacteroidia > Chitinophagales > Chitinophagaceae > Ferruginibacter. Next base: position 519 of record JBKJLT010000241.1, read on the forward strand.
CAAGCACAGTAATTAGATATTTAATGGCCTTTCTGTTTTTTGTACAGCCCTTCTTTATTCAGCAATGTAGTACTCTTACTTTTCTTTGGACGTGTGACAGTAAACAAAATAAAATATTTTATAAATAAAGTAAATATGCTCCATAAAAAAAGCGAAACCTTCCGGCTTCGCTTTTGCTCTTTATAAAGTTTACTTTATGCCTGTTCTAACAATTGTATTTCGGCTGCAATTCTAACTTCATCACTAACAACCACTCCACCGGCTTCTGTAACCGCACTCCAGGTGAGGCCAAAATCTTTACGATTTATTTTACCGTTGATGGTAAATCCAGCTTTGGTATTGCCATACATGTCTTTAGCCACACCCCCAAACTCAACTGATAATTTTACATTTTTGGTTACATCACGTATGGTAAGGTCGCCATATAATTCGTATGAACCATCTCCGTCAACATTTTCTGTTTTTGTTGCTTCAAATTTTATCTGCGGAAATTTTTCTGCATCAAAAAAATCCGGGGCTTTCAGGTGTGCATCTCTTTGTTCGTTGTTGGTTGAGATAGAGTTTACATCAGCCGTAAAACTTACTTTGGCCTTTGTAAAATCTTCATCTTCGGTTTGTGCCGATACGGTAAAAATATCAAAACTGCCTGTAACATTGGTTATCATCAGGTGTTTGATCTTAAATTGTACGTCGCTGTGTGTGGGGTCTAAAGCCCAGGTTTTTGTTGCCATGATTTTTTAATTTTTAATGCAAGTTACTAATTAATGTTTAAACATTGAAATTTATTTTTAAAACAACAAAAAAAATCCCACCCAAGGGCAGGATTTAATATAGACATTTAAATAGGCTATTTGTTTGCTTCAAACTCTCTGCGAATGATATTTAATGCCGCTCCGGCTTTAAACCACTCTATCTGCTGTTCATTATAAGTATGATTTACATTGATAGTATCTGCGGTTCCATCAGCATGGTGAAATACCATCTGCAATTGTTTGCCGGGGGCAAAACTGGTCAGGCCAATTATATCAATCTTGTCATCCTCCTGTATTTTGTTATAATCTTCTTTGTCTGCAAAGGTCAATCCCAGCATACCTTGTTTTTTCAGGTTGGTTTCATGAATACGGGCAAAAGATTTTACCAACACTGCACGTACACCCAGAAATCTTGGCTCCATTGCTGCATGTTCTCTTGACGAACCTTCACCATAATTTTCATCACCCACCACTACAGAACCCACGCCTGCGGCCTTGTAAGCCCTTTGAGTACCCGGCACAGTTCCGTATTCACCGGTCAGTTGGTTTTTAACAGTATCTGTTTTTTCGTTGAAGAAGTTTAAAGCGCCAATTAACATGTTGTTGCTGATATTATCCAAATGGCCACGGAATTTTAACCAGGGTCCTGCCATCGAGATATGATCGGTAGTACATTTTCCTTTTGCCTTTATCAATAATTTCAATCCTTTCAGATCGGTTCCCTCCCATGCGGCAAATGGTTGCAGTATCTGCAGCCTGTCAGATGTAGGCGAAACTATTACTTCCACACCGCTTCCATCTGCAGCAGGTGCCTGAAAGCCGGCATCTTCAACTGCAAAACCTTTAACCGGCATTTCAATACCCAACGGTTCTTCCAGTTTAAATTTTTCTCCTTTATCGTTGGTTAAATAATCGGTAAGGGGGTTAAAAGAAAGTGAACCTGCAATTGCCAAAGCCGTTGTTATTTCTGGCGAAGCCACAAATGCATGGGTATTTGGATTACCATCATTGCGCTTAGAAAAATTCCTGTTGTAAGATGTAACGATTGAATTTTTTCTGGTTGGATCGGTTGAATGCCTTGCCCACTGGCCAATACAAGGGCCACAGGCATTGGCTAAAACTACCCCGCCCATTTTTTCAAAGGTATCTAAGTAACCATCCCGTTCAACTGTGTAGCGAACCTGCTCCGATCCAGGTGTTATTGTAAATTCTGCTTTAGCTTTAAAATTATTATCGGTTGCCTGTTTTGCAATGGAAGCTGCACGGGTTATATCTTCGTAAGAGGAATTGGTACAAGAACCGATCAATCCTACTTCCATCTGATCGGGCCATCCGTTTACTTTAACTGCATCAGCAAATTTAGAAATTGGCCATGCCAGGTCTGGTGTAAATGGCCCGTTGATATGTGGTTCCAGTTCCGATAAATTAATTTCAATTACCTGGTCAAAATAACTTTCAGGGTTTGCATATACTTCATCATCGCCTGTAAGATGTGCTGCAATGGCATCTGCACCATCAGCAATTTCGGCCCTGCCCGTTCCTCTTAAATATTCTCCCATTTTTTCATCATAACCAAAGATGGAAGTAGTAGCACCAATTTCGGCACCCATATTACAAATGGTGCCTTTACCCGTGCATGATAATGATTTTGCACCATCGCCAAAATATTCAAGTATGGCACC
>JBKJLT010000319.1:0-3751 GCA_046596765.1 Ferruginibacter sp.
TTAGGCGATGTGGTTACATTTACTGATGATACAAGGGGCGGTGGTCTTATTCAAAAATCGTTCTGGAATATGGGCGATGGTGCTGGCATACAAAATAACAATCCACTTACTTATCTGTACAGGGATACTTTGCCATCGCCATTCATAATTACTTATTATGCCCAGGATAATTTTGGATGTAACAGTGATACGATTACAAGACCATTTTATGTTTACCCTTACCCAACCGTAAATGCCGGCCCGGATAAATTTGTGCTGGAAGGTGGTTCGGTACAATTAGATGCCATTGCTTATGCCAGAGAACCGGTTTACACCTGGACGCCGGTACAGTTTTTAACCGACAGTAAAATATTAAGACCAAGGGTGGTGAATCCTGCTACTGATATGACTTACCGGTTAACAGTTACAGGTAGTGGTGGCTGCCAGTTTAGTGATGTTGTATTTGTGAAGTTGCTTAAGTTTCCTGCTATTCCAAACACATTTACACCCAATGGAGACGGTATTAATGACCTGTGGAAGATTGATTTTTTAAATACTTACTCTAACAACAGGGTACAGATATTTACCAGGGCCGGTAAGTTAGTATTTGAATCAAGAGGGTATAATACGCCGTGGGATGGTACTTTAAAGGGCAAACCATTGCCATTTGATACGTACTATTATATAATTGAACCTGGTAATGGCCGTGACCCGATAACCGGCTATGTAACCATTTTAAAATAGTTTTTATTTACAGCGGTGTTATCATTTCACCGCTGTAAATTTTGCTGATGTCATTAACATTTATTTCAGTTTAAAAGACTGAACTTTATTAAAGGGAAAAATAGCATACCCGTGAGAAAAAAGTTGAAGTCATGAAGAAAATATTTACGATCGCTACTATACTTTGTTTTATGAGTTTTGGGGCGCTAAGCCAGGCTAAGCCATATTATACCCAGTATATTTTAAACAATTACATCCTTAATCCCGGTATTACCGGTATTGAAAATTACACGGATGTTAAACTGAGTTACCGTAACCAGTGGGCCGGAATTGACGGAGCTCCGGTTACAACCTATTTTTCCATTCATACTCCGTTGGGTAAAAAAGATTTGCGTACCAACGCCAATTCGTTCCAGGTGCCGGGTACCAATCCCGGTGGCCCAAAAGCATGGGATGATTATGCAGTTTCACCGGCACATCATGGTTTGGGGTTACAGGTAATTAATGATAAGGCGGGATATATAGGCCGCTGGTCGGTTGCTGCTTCATATGCCTATCACATGCCGCTTTCTGTAAAAACCAGCCTGGCGGCAGGCTTAAATGTAGGTATGAGCAGTGTAAGTATCGACCGCTCGAAGATTGTGTGGGGAAACCTTGATCCTAATGATCCGGCGATAGGGTATAATACCGGTTCCATCAGCAAAATTAAACCTGAAATTGGTGCAGGCCTTTGGTTGTACTCAGCCCGGTATTTCCTGGGTGTTTCTGTATTGAATATCATACCCGGCAAAGCCAAATTTGTAGCCGATAAAAATTATGGCGAAACCTTTACCCCAAACTATTTTGCAACAGGCGGCTATAAGTTTGCCCTTTCGGATGATGTAACGCTGTTGCCATCGGTGATGTTTCAATACTGGCAGCCGCAGCTTAGTGCCTTACATGCTAATGTAAAAATGCAATACCAGGATTTTTTATGGCTGGGTGCCAGTTACCGTTATGCCGACCTGGTTGGTGGTTATTCTGGCATGATAGGAGTGAATGTTTCTAATACTTTCAATATAAGTTATGCTTATGAACATGCCAGTTCTTCACGCCTACAGACCTATACAAAAGGAACCCATGAAGTTGTACTTGGCTTCTTAATAGGAAATAAATACGGAAGCAGTTGCCCGAGGAATTTGTGGTAGGGACGTGAGTAGTGAATAGTGAGTTGTGAGTATTTCAATCTAAAATCTACAATCGTAAATTACTGTTGATTGGGATAGATTTTTCTGAGTTTTCTTTGTAAAGAATCAATTTTTCTGGTAACAGAATCATTAATGATTTCTTTAGCAGTTACAACCCACTCGGGTTGTAATACCCATTTACCATCTTCAAAAGTTAAGTAGTAAACTTTTACTGATGCAGTTCCTGATCCCTCTTCTTTAATAATGATTTGCCTGGCTACATCATTTTCTTTGGAAGCCATAGGTTTTGCAAAATTTAATTCAGGTTCAGTTTCAATTTCATTGGCAGTAGGTGACGATGGCTCACAAACCGGCAAGGCGTTTATTGTATTTTTTTGCTCAGGAACGGGTTGTATTTTTTCGGGCAGGTCGCAAACTGGTTCAGTTGTTATATTACGTAACAATACCGGGCTGCTGAACTCTGAATTTGGAATAATATAATTGTCTGATGGCATAAAATGCAAGCCTGCAGCTGATTGTAGTTCTCCTGATGTATGCTGGCTTTGAAACAGCACTGCTGTGGAAAGCATAAAAAGCAATACAAGGCCTATTACCGGTGCAACAATATTAAAACCCATTATTTGATTTAAAACTTTTTCGCTGGTAAAAAACTGTATGCGCTGTAACAGATGTTTTTTACGGTTAACGGCAGCCAGTTGAAAAACAGGTGTTAACTGTTTCATTCTTTCGGCAAGCAATAAGGTTTCGGCATACAGGGCCGGCGAATATTCGAAAGACAGCACATTAACATCGCAATTCTTTTCTCTTTCTAATTTTATTTTTTTACAAAGGCTGATTATAAAAGGGTTGAAAAAGAAAATTGTTTCGGCAGTTACCAAAAACCAGTTTAGCAGGTAATCGTTGGTTCGGATATGTGTGAGCTCATGCAAGATAAGGGTTTCGGCCTGTTTTGTACTGATGTTGCTGAGCAGGGCAACAGGCAACAGTATAACCGGTTTGAAATATCCGAATGTTACGGGTGTTTGTACCGAGTTGCTAAGCCAAAGCTTTACTTTTCTTTTTATACCAAACTGGTATGCCTTTAACTCGGTAAACAGTTTTAGTTCTACAGCAGGTTTTTGGAGGCCCATCCTGAACTGAGTTTTAAACTGCTGCCAGTTATAAACGGCTTTCAGTAATTTACCCGCAATGATAAAAATATAAATACTGAAAATCCACGGAGTTAAGATTTTAATGGTATTTTCTCCCATTGCGCCGGTAATTGCCTGAACTGTATCCGCCAGCGTTCCGGAAGCAACTGTACCGCTGAAATAAATTGAAAAAGTACTTAAAAATAAAACCAGTTGGGCGGCGATAGCTATGTACAAAAAATTTCTTTTGGAAAGGGGGGCATTGTTTTTATGTGTAAAACTATCTACAATAATATACAATAACAGCAGCAGTAAAGCTTGCCAGAGGCTATGCAGCATGGCCATGCAAAAACTGTAAGCAATCTGAATCATAAGCGTTGGTACATTTTAAAAGTAGATTTATTTATCTTTTTTAAGCTGGTTTATCAATTGCTGAATTTTCTCCAGTTCTTCATTACTGGCATTGTGGCCTCCGAGTGCCTGCAGCACCAGGTCGGATGAAGAGCCTGCAAATAAGCTGTTGATCATTTTATTCAAAAACTGCTGCTGCGTATTCTCACGGGTAACAGCGGGTTGATAAATATGCGTTTTATTGCTGTCATCACGGGTAACCAGACCTTTCTCAAACATGATCTGCATCAGTTTAAGGGTAGTTGTATAACCGGCATCTTTGGTTTTAAGCAATTCTTCGTGAACGGTACGCACGGTAGCGGCTTTCTCATTCCACAGTAC
>JBKJLT010000362.1:0-4177 GCA_046596765.1 Ferruginibacter sp.
AAATTTTAAAGTAGGCGGCTACGATTATTTTGATGCCCGTGGTTATATAACCGTAAGAGCCGGTAATGCCATTGATGTGCAGTTTGGTTACGATAAAAACTTTATTGGCAATGGTTATCGCAGTTTATTTTTAGGCGACTGGGGCAACAGCAATTTGTTTTTAAAACTAAACACCCGCATCTGGAAATTAAATTACCAGAATTTATTTATGGAACTGATGCCGCAGTTTAAGAAAAACGGAGATTCTTTATTAGACCGGAAATATGCAGCGATGCACCACCTGAGTATGAATGTAACCAAGTGGCTTAACATTGGTTTATTTGAAGGGGTAATTTTTGGCCGTAAAAACCGTTTTGATTTTCAATACCTGAACCCCATTATTTTTTACAGGCATATTGAAGGAACTGTTGGCAGCCCGGATAATGCACTTGCCGGTTTTGATTTTAAAGCAAATATTGCCCACAAGGCCCAGCTTTACGGTCAGTTATTGCTGGATGAATTTGTACTGTCGGAAGTTAAAAGGAATAAAGGTAGCTGGGTTAACAAATGGGGCATTCAGCTTGGTGTAAAATATATTGATGCATTTGGTGTGCCCAACCTGGATATACAACTGGAGGCCAACAGGGTAAGGCCGTTTACCTATACACATAACGATACCATATCTAACTATACACATTACAATCAGCCATTGGCACATCCGTTGGGGGCAAACTTCCAGGAGTTTTTGGGTATAATACAATATCAGCCTGCACCCAAATGGCGTGTGTATTTACAAGGTATTTATTATTACAAGGGGCTTGATAGTGCAGCTCTAAATTTTGGCGGAAATATTTTCAGGGATTATACAACCCGTACCAAAAATGACGGGTTTACAATCGGCAGCGGCAATAAAGTAACAGTTATGAATGCTTACCTGCAGGTATCTTATGAAATAAGGGAGAATGTATTTTTTGAAGTATCAGGTTTGTATCGCAATTCCAAAACAATAAACAACCCAACCGCAGCCACAACCACCATGTTTACCGGTGGTGTAAGAATTAATATGTTTAACCGGAGATACGATTATTAAGGGAAGAATTTATTCCACGGTTAGTGAAAAGAAAACTGAACGGGAGTTAACCTGGTCTATAGTACTTGAATATTTAAGGTTTACATCCCTGCTATGCAGGTTACCTAAGCCCCAGCCCATCTTTACTTCGGGGGTTAAAACAAACATGGGGAAATAAAAATGAAAGCCGAGTCCGGCTTCCACTGCGTAATCAAACTTTTTAAGCTTTACCTGTTCCTCTGCTTTTCTTGCACCCGCATTTGATGCAAGGTCGTACTCTACTTTACCACCACCGATCATGTACACTTTAAAATTATTAATACGGTCGCTGCTGAATTTTATTTGTACCGGAATACTCAATGAAATAGACTGTGTTTTTTTCTGTGTGGTAAAATCCTCTCCAGCGGCATTATCAGGAAAATTAAGATTGTACAAAAAATTCCTTTCGGTAAATGTGAGGTTAACCGGGTAAGTACGCAGGTCAAAATGCTGTCCCAGCTTAAAGTTAACTAACCAGGCCAGACTAACGCCAGTGCTGTTGACACTTTCAATTACTGAAATACTATCTACCGGAGCCTGGTTTAAAAAAACGGGATGATGTGTAAAAGCAAAATGCGAACGGTTTGCCCCGAGTGTGATACCAAAACGAACCAGTTTATCATCATGATCCTCCTGGTTTACCTCCTGCCTTAATTGTGCAAAGCCAATAAAAGGAAGTAAGAAACCGGCTATAACGATACCAATTATTTTTTTTCTCCGCAATAGATACTGCATATTCCTAAGCTCAGTGGTTTAATGTAAGTATTCTTATATCCCAGGTTATCCAGGATATTTGTAAAATTTTTCCCTTGCGGAAATTGCTGAATTGATTCGTCGAGATATTGGTATGCGTTGCGGTTTTTCGAGAATATTTTACCCACGTTTGGGGTAATGATTTTCATGTAAAAATTGTAAAAGGCTTTAACAACTGGCGATTGAGGTTTACTAAATTCCAACACCACCAGTTTGCCACCTGGCTTCAGCACCCGCAATATTTCAGATAAACCTTTTTCCAGGTTTTCAAAATTACGTACACCAAAAGCCACCGTTACGGCTTCAAACGAATCATTTTTAAAATTTATTGTTTCGCAATCGCCATTTAACAGTTCAATCTTGTTGCCAAGGCCCAGCTTTTCTATTTTTTTTCTGCCCAGTTCAAGCATTCCATCGCTGATATCTATCCCGGTAATTTTATCGGCTTTTAACACACCAGATGCCATAATGGCCACATCTGCTGTACCGGTTGCCACATCCAAAATTGATTTGGGGTTAATGGCAAGCAATTGTTTAATTGCTTTTTTTCTCCACCTGATATCAAAGCCTGCACTTAAAAATCGGTTTAAAAAATCATAGCGAAATGCAATATCATTAAACATACCGGCCACCTGCTGCTTTTTACCAAGCTGTGAGTTTTTATAAGGTACAACGGTATCGTGTGCGTAATCTGCCATGGGCAGCAAATATACGAGGTTTTTGGGGAGGAGGATGCTGTACAAACTGTGTAAAGCCTGTTAAAATAAGTTAGCAAAATCAATCTGTATCTTTGCGCCATGCAAATTAAATCGGCAAAATATATTATCAGTAATCCCAGTTACGAAAACTGCCCAATACCCGACAGGCCCGAGTATGCTTTTATAGGCCGCAGTAATGTGGGTAAATCGTCACTCATCAATATGCTTTGCGATAATGATAAGCTGGCAAAAACATCCGGCTCGCCGGGCAAAACACAGTTGTTGAATCATTTTGAAATTCAATCGGCACCCACACCCAAGGCAAACCAAACAGCCCCCGTTTCTGGTGCTGCCAAAAGAACGTTTTGGTATTTGGTTGATTTGCCCGGCTATGGTTTTGCAAAAGTGAGTATTAAAAGCCGTAACCGCTGGGAGCAGATGATTGAAAATTATTTGCGTAAAAGAGAAAACCTTACGATGGTTTTTGTGTTGATAGATGCACGTCATTCTCCACAAAAAATTGACCTGGAATTTTTAGTACAGTTGAGAACCTGGAGTGTTCCTTTCTGTTTAATTTTTACAAAAAGCGATAAAGAAAATCAAAGTGTGGTAAGTAAGAATGTAAAGTCTTTTCTGGAGGCAATGAAAAAAAACTGGCAGTTTTTACCGCAGCATTTTGTAACCAGTGCTGTTAAGAAAACGGGGAAGGCGAAAATTCTTTCTTTTATTGAGGAGACGAATAAAAGTTTGGAAAGTAAAACGGGTTAAAGTATGATGCCAGTGTTTTCGCAAACATGGCTTTTTTATTTTTAAAAAGAAGAGACCCTTTTAATTCACCACCTTATTGGCACAACTGCTGCTTGCAAAGGCTTCGGGCTTGGCTTTAAAGGCAAAGCCCATTCCCAGAATGTAACCCATTGCTTCACGTAAGGCTTCATTGCTTTTAAACTGCGGGTTTGTATTGATATCGGCATGAACTTCCATATCCACATCATACAAAGTGAAAAGGTCGCAAAGTTCGTAGGCAATTTCAATACTTTTTGCCACTTCTACCAGCATCCTTTCTTTTATGCTGTACTTAAGCAATGTTTTTTCGTTGTGAATAAACATAAAGCCGCCATGGCCTTCACGCAAAAAAACAATTACAGTGGCAAATTCGGTTTCTTTACCCTTTACCTGACTGTCGGTGCCAATACAAACTTTTAAATGATAACCTGCTGCTGTTTCTCTTTTGATAGCTTCTTCTACAGCATCTTTAATGTGCAACTGGATGGGATCTCCGTTAAATTTTCTCCATAACATAAAAATGGGTTTTCTAAAGTTACTGATTAAAGTAATAAAAACCCCCTCCGCCCCCTGAAGGGGGAACTTGGTAACAGTAAAATAATTTAAGCTATAATTGTAACTAACTGCTTGCCATCAAAGAAGAATATCAAACCATCAAGCTCTTAGTTCCCCCTTCAGGGGGCGGAGGGGGTATTGGCATGGGTACAAAAAAGGGGAGCAGCCCCTAACGCTACTCCCCCGACTTACACATGAATCTACCTTACTGTTTTATAATTCGTTCTGTTTGTCTTTTATCGTTGTTAAATAGTTGAATAATGTACATACCACCTGACTGGTTTGAAACATCTACACG
>JBKJLT010000404.1:0-3130 GCA_046596765.1 Ferruginibacter sp.
TTTAATGGACCGGTTGCCATGCATTTTACAAATGCGCTGAGCGGCTGGACAAAAGATACCACCATCATTATTTATGACTGGGGTGGTGGAAACCTGGGTTATGCAGGTAATGGTTTAAGCGATCCTGTTGCGGGTAATGCATTAAATTTCGACCTGTCATTTACACCTACCAATGCATTTTACGACGATAGTGCCAAAACAATGTCAACCGGTACTATTACCAGGGATAATTTATTTATGGGTTACACCTGGAACGGTGCCAGCAGCACAGCATGGAATACCAGTACTAACTGGACCAGTTGCTGTGCCGTACCTCCAACGGGTGCGCAGGTAACCATTGCTACTACCGTTAACCAACCCAATTTGCCGGGAACCATCACGGTGGGCGGGTTGTATATCAATGCAGGTTCCAAAGTGAATATCGGCAATAATACGCTGGTGATCAACGGTGCTGTAACCGGTACGGGCACTATTACGGGCTCTTCTGTTTCCAGTATAACTATCAATGATGCTGCGGGCACGCTCAATTTTGACCAGACCTCAGCGGCTACACGATCTTTAAATAATCTTACCATCAACAGCGGGGGCAGTGCTATATTGGGCAGTTCCTTGGATGTGTATGGTGCCATTGAATTAACAGGTGCATCGTTGGATCTGAATGCAAAAAATCTTACCCTGAAATCAACTGCTGCTGCAACAGCACGTATAGGCAACCTTACAGGAAGCAGCCTTACAGGTGCTACCAATGTAACTGTAGAGCGCTACATCAGCGATATAGGGCGCAGGGCCTGGCGTTTACTAGCTGCACCGGTAACCGGTTCGCAAACAATCAGGCAGTCCTGGCAGGAAAATGGGGTGAATGCTGCAAACCTGGGGACAAATATCACTTCTCAACTATACACCGGTTCAAATGGTTTTGATGCCCTTTCCGGCAGTTCATCCATATTAACCCATGTACAGGGTGGTGTGTCAGGACCATCCTGGAGCGGCACATTGGCCAATACCAATACCACTTTATTATCAGCTTACCCGGCTTATATGTTGTTTGTAAGGGGCGACAGAAATGCAACTGCGGGCAACAGCTTACGTGCACCTACTGTATTAAGAGCTACGGGAACCATCAGGCAGGGTACACAGGCGGCCATTACCGTTTCGGCTACCGGTACAGGCTATACCCTTGTAGGAAATCCTTATCCTTCGCCCATTGACTTTGAAACGATTGCAGGTGCGGCCAACCTTAATCCCAGCTACTATCTCTGGGATGCAACACTTGCAGGTAACTTTGGCGTAGGTGGTTACAGGTTTGTGCAACGAACAGCACCCAATACTTATCAGCAAACCCCGGTAGTACTGGGCGGACCGGTAACTGACCCAACAATACGTTATATACATTCTGGCCAGGGATTTTTTCTGAAAGCAACCGGCGCCAATGCCAGCGTGGTATTTACAGAGGCCTCAAAAGCGGCTTCGGTATCAATAGTAAACCCAATTGTTGCGGATGCAACCGACCAGCAATTAATTGCCAACCTGATGCTGGTTGACGCAAACGGCGAATCACTCGCCGACGGCATCAGGGTACGTTTTGATAACAGTTACGTGGCAGGTATTGAGGATGATGCCATTAAAATAGGGAATTCCGGAGTTAACCTTGCTTCCTACAGAGAAAGTAAATCACTAATCGTGGAAAAACGCCCGATGATCGGAAGTTACGATACCATTTTCCTGCGCATGACCAATACAGGCATAAAAAATTACCGGTTCCAGATTGGTACCATCGACTTTGTACAGCAAGATATGAATGCCTGGTTAAAAGACGCTTACCTAGGTACAAGTGCTCCAATAGACCTCACAGGTGCGGTTAACAACATCAATTTTAGTGTAACTGCAGATCCGGCTTCGGCAGCGGCTGACCGCTTTATGATTGTGTTTGCGGCCAAAGCCCCGGCACCCATGACCTTTACAAGTATTAAGGCATACCAAACGGCAGGTTCCGGTGCAACGGGCACCAATATTGAGGTTGAATGGAATGTGGCCAACCAGTTAAATATTCAAAAGTATGAAGTAGAACGTTCTGCCGATGCTAACAGCTTTACTACGCTCGGAACTGTAACAGCTAACGGTGCCAATGGCAATACCAGTTACCGGTTTACTGATCTGGATCCTGTTATCGGAGATGCACAGCATCCTGCGGATAATTTTTTCCGTATCCGCTCTATTGCTAATTCTGGTGAAATAAAATACAGCAATATGGTGAATGTAAAAATAGAAAAAGAGCAACCTGTAATTACCATTTATCCCAATCCTGTAATCAATCACAGCATTGGCCTACAGCTTACCGGCATGAAAAAAGGCAATTACCAGTTGCGGCTGCTGAATACAATGGGGCAGATAATATATACACGTACCCTGTTACATAATGGAACTAATGCTGCTCAAGTTTTAAAGGTGGGCAAAAATATTTCCAGTGGGTATTACCATCTTGAAATTGTTAAACCTGATGGCGGCAAAATGGTGAAGGCTGTGTATATCAGTGAATAAATTAGCATGAAAATTATTTATTACGGGCTGTCTCATAAAAAAAGAGGCAGCCTTTTTTTATTGGGAATGCTCACATCAAAGTTGTTGTTTCGTATGTATAAGTGTCCACGAAAGGATTTGTGGCGGGCGGGGGAACAGAGAAACTAAGATAATAAAACTTCAGCGGGAATGCTCAGTTCCCGGTGAAAAAACCTCGCCAATTCTAAGGTTAGTGGCTTGCGCTTATTTAATATGGCAGAAATATATCCCTTGCTTCCTGCTTTTCCCACCCAGTCTTTATTCTTTAGCCCCATATCCTGCATTTTTAGTTTAATGGCATCAATAGGATTTGGCAAGGGAACAGGATAGTGGGTATCTTCATATTGTTGTACCAATAATAGGGCAACCTGCACTTTTTCTCCTTCGGGGCTGCCAGGCTTTACATGGCTGTCAAATTTCCCGTCAATCCAGTCAAGATAAGCCTGGTATTGTTTTTCGCTTTTTATTATTTTAAGTTCCATAATTATTTCTTTCTGTTTTGAATACTGGTCACATCAATCTTATCGTATGCTGCATGCGTACCAAACCACTTTACCTGGATTGTTTTAAAATC
>JBKJLT010000465.1:0-6544 GCA_046596765.1 Ferruginibacter sp.
GGACTGTTCAGCGAGGCAATTCCTCCGCCACCTGTACTAAAAACGTGCCCAATATCGTAGTTGGCTGTACCTATAACCGCATCTATATTGGCCTGGTTTTCACCCAGCATGGCACTACCATTATTATTGGTATAGGGGTCAGTAGCACCATTAAGATAAATCAAATTGTTATTATTTGCAATTAAAGTCATCCTAATAGAAACCTCTTTCTCATAAACCCCGTTAACCCTGTTCATTGATGTAAGCATGGCTGCTGCAGTTAGCGGCACAGTGGCTGCTGCTGGCGAACAAACAGCAACGGCATATTCACCCGTACAGGCAAGTGCCAAACGGTAGGTTCTAAGATTTGTACCCAAACAGGCAGCAGCGGTTAACTGCGATCCTTGCCCTTTGGATGCGATTGCATTGTCCAAAACTTCGCAGATGAATTTAACATCTCTGCTGTAGTCTTTTACATTGTAACTGATGTAATGTTTCAGGTCTCCTTTTGCATAAGGATCAATATAGATCCTTCCGGTTTTACCAGAAAGAATCTGACCATGAAAGCCAGTATACGGATTATAATCAAACCTTATTGTTGCATATGGGTCATCAATACCCTGCCCTGCAAAGGTTTTCATTTCTGGAAACCTGGCTTCTAACCCAGGCTCCATAATACTGCTTTCCCAAACACGGAATTTGGCAATTGAGCCATCCGGCATTGGGAGCTCCAATATTGGAGCTGAATTTCTGTTTCCGACATTCTTTTCTGACGGAAGTGACCACAGGAAATTTTTAAGCTGAGTAACATCAGCCACTGTGGCTTTGTACTTGCTGGGGGTAATTACCCTTTTATTGTTTGCTAATGAAATCGAACTTTCATTTACCGGCGAAAAAAAAGAGTTTTGCGCCTGCGATGAAAAACAAATCGAAAACAAAAACAATACAATGAATGCAATCCGGTAGATTTTTTTCATAAATGTATAATTTTGTTAAATGAAATATAAAAGTATTGAAAACAATCTGTATTACCAAAGTAAAAACCCGATAAAAGTTTGGTTTGGTAACAGTTAAGAAATAAAGGCGGAATATGGGATCAGCCGGGGCAGGGTTTTAAAAATTGCCATCAGATAAACCCGAAAATCAGGAGTATAAAAATTCGAATGCCCGGTTTTAACCGGGCAATTGTATAAATGAGATATAAGCAGGTGATATTAAAACTTGGGGCAGGGTATTCCCTGGTAATCCGCTGGTCTTTTTATAAAGATGATAGAGAATTCCGATCCGCCACGGGATGCTGTTGCTGCTTTTAAATTTGAAATATTAAAATCGTAACTGGCACCAATACGTAAACCGCCAAACTCAAGACCGATGTAAGGAATAATGGCATCGTTCAACCGTACCCAGCTTCCTATGTAAATGGCACTAGGTTTTTCTGCATCTTCACTCAGGTTGGCTGCAATAGCTGCACCCAGCGTGGTTTCGCTGGCTTTGTTCTGTGTCTGGTAAATTGCAGAAGCATGAACTGTTAACAAATCGGAAAGTGGAAATGAACCACCGGCATGTGCTGAGATACGACCGCTCAAATACCAATTTTTATCCTGAAAACCAACCTTTGGGCGGTTGATATGATACATACTTGCACCCAGGTAAAAATTGTTTTGTCCGTTGGTAGAGCCGGAATAAAGAAGCCCTGCATTAATATCAAAATAGCTTTTATTACTTCCCTGAATTACCTCGGACGTAGGCCCGGTAAAGCCATTTTGAGTAAGCATGTCCGAAAAAGTAAGTTTGTTTCTGTCCAGGCTAAGGCTGCTGTAAGTTCCCTGAAAACCAGCACCAATAGTACTATACCCATTTTCATCTAACGCCTTGTGATACGACATAGATACTGATCCGTAATTTAGTTTGAGAATACCATTGGCACTTGCATCAGTTAAGCCAGAAACCCCCACACCAAAAACATCTTTTTCCGGTATCCTGCTTTTAAGGATAGGAAAATCTATAGAAGCGCTTGTAGTTACATAAGCTTTGGGTATAGATGGCCACTGATCCCGGTGGTTTGCTGCTAAACGCCACGACCCACTAAACTTACCGGTAAATGCCGGGTTCAGCGTTAAAGGCGATGCAAAAAATTGCGAAAAATGCGGGTCCTGAGCTTTAAGCATCTGGCTGGCTAACAGGGTACAAATACAAACTAATAATTTTCTCATTTTCATTAACTGTTCAGAACCTTAAAGATAAGGATTTACAGTAAAAAGCTGCATGGAAATGTTTTGGGTTTGGTGTTTTGGGTGTTGAGTTTGCCTTTACTGCAAAAATTCTTCAATATAAAGGAGGTAATTTTTTTTGGAAAGCTGCCCAACAAAAAACTAAAAACCCATAACTAAAAACTGTTTTTATCCCTGCATTTTTGCGCCAAAAGCCAGGTCGCCTGCATCGCCCAAACCCGGTACAATATAGCCTTTCGCAGTAATTTCATCATCAATATCACCACACCAGATGGTGGCTTTTGGAAACGCCCTCTTTACATATTCAATACCAACTGTGCAGGCGATAGCACAAACAATATGCATCTCCTTTATATTTCCTTCTGCTTTTAAAAATTCAATTGATTTTACCAGCGAAGAACCGGTAGCAATCATGGGGTCACTTATAATTACAATGCGGCCCTCAACCTCCGGGCAACTCATATACTCCATGTGAATATCAAAACTACCATCGGGGTTGTGTTTACGGTAAGCACTGATGAACGCATTATCTGCTTTATCAAAATAGTTAAGTAAGCCGGTATGCATGCCCAAACCGGCACGTAAAATAGTTGCCAGCACAGGCTGTTCGGCCAGCACCTTGCTGTTGCTTATGCCAAGCGGCGTAGTAATTTCTTTTTCTTCCCAAGGCATTTTTTTACTTATCTCGTACCCGATCACTTCGGCAATACGCTCCAGGTTACGGCGAAAGCGCATACGGTCCTGCTGCACTTCTACATCTCTTAATTCGCTCACCCAGTTACTAACCAAAGAATGTTGTTCGCTTAAATTGATAACCATGAGAGTTTTGAGTTTGGTGTTTTGAGTTTTTTGTTACCGGCTTAATTTCTTTTATTTAGCTTCATTGGCAGTTTATGCTGAGCGAAGCCGAATCACACTCTTGTACATTATTTCTTTGCTGAACTATAAACTAAGCGATGGTCAAAACTAAAATAAAAAAAGCTATATCCGTTTTTTTTCTGCGTTGTCTGCAAAATCAGCAGGACAAGTTGTGGCAAAAATCATGGTCAGACGGTACGTCTGACCATGTAGCAAAATCTTTTAAGCATAATTGTATTATTCTGTGTTTCTGTGCTTCTGTGGCAACTGCTCCAAAATCTTTTAACATTCTGTTTCACAAAAATGTATTTTTATTGTATTCAAATTAATAACAAATGAAAAAGATAATACCGGCATTAATTTTAGTAAGTTTTGTTTTTGCTTCCTGCGGCGGGGATGAAAAGGTGAGCAATGAAAAAGATAAATACGAGCAAACCAAGGAAACCCTGGAGCAGACTGAAAAGAAAAATCCTCAACGTTTTTTGAGTGTTGAAGGTGATGAAAGAAAGAACCTGATACGCCAGACAGTGGTTAAGGGAACTATAAGCAACAAAGCCACAGTAGCCAGTTTTAAAGATATAGATGTAGAACTTTCGTTTTATAGCGAAACAGGTGCATTGCTGCTTAAAGACCATGAAGTGGTTTACAAAATAGTTGGCCCCAACAGCAGCGAAAACTTTAAATACAAAACCTATGCACCAAAAGGTACGGATAGTGTGGTGATGAAAATTGCGGGGGCGAAAGTGAAATAAACTAATCCTCTTAAATTGAGCAATATAAAAAGCATATTATTATTTTGTGGGCTTGGTTCGTTTTTAACAAGCAATAGCCAACAAAATTATATCATACCAAAACAAACTTTTCAGCCCTATAAAATTCTAGGATTTCAGGAGCAGCCCAGTTACGCTGTAACTTCTATAAAAACAGACCAGGTAGTAAAAATCGACAGCTTTGAGATCAGCCATTTAATTACATTAAAAGCATACAAAGAATATCTTGAAAAAGTAAAGAAAGATTCTTCTTTTGATTTTTATTTAAAGCAGTTACCCGACTCCACAATAACCTCAGCCGAAAACTATAAAACTTATATCAGTAGCAAAAAGTACGAAGCGTTTCCAGCAGTGGGAATATCCTGGGAGGCGGCAATAAATTATTGTAAATGGAGAACCCTTAAAGAAAATAATGGGGCAGACATTAAATTTATATACCGGCTGCCGATACTCGGAGAATGGCTTGTAACCTACAATTATTTAGAAGCAAACAAAAGCACACATGATTTAAGTAAAAATTATTCTGATTGGACAATGAATGATTATTATGAGGCAATCATTGGATTTAAATCCGATTCAACTTTTGTATATGATGGTTTTTTGGGAACGCCTGCTGAGAAAGATCACCCAAGAGATAAAAGAAAGATTGCGATGGGAGATTCATACCTTTTTCAACATGAAAGATTGAGACAACATTTTTTCGGATATTATTCATTTAATGGTTACCGGCAAATTGGTTTCCGGTTGGTTAAAGAACCGGTAAAAGAAAACATGGATACCAAATCTCTTGCAAAAAAAATAATAATTTATTGGGGAATAGGAAAAATAGATCAACAATGAAAAATGGTAAAAAAATTATATTCCTCATTATTGTTTTAATGGATTGTCTTTATGCTTCTGCACAAACCAGAACTGTTGTACTCAATCATGAAAATGTAAAATGTATTTATAACTTAGAAGATGGCAGAATATCCGGCAACTATATTTCTTATTACAATAACGGGATCAAAAAATCTGAAGGTGTATTAGCAAATGGATATCGTACCGGTAAATGGATTGTTTGGGATTCAACAGGAAGAAAAAGAATGGAAAGAATGTATAAAAACCCGTTTGAGTTTAAACGAGTTTTTCCAGCAATACCAAATGAAGGCCCGATTCCGGTGTTGGCTGAAAATACTTATCAGCTTACATATAATACTGACGGCATTATTGAATATGCAAAACTCAAGGCTGAAAATGCGGTATGGAGACACAAGTTCTGGCGTTACCTCGAGCCGGTTAATAATGATATTTTATTTAAAGGCAACCGCATTTTGAAAATCATTTTTGAATTAATTAAAACACAAAATACAACAGTTTATGATATTGTTAACGACAGGTTTACAACTCCGTTAAAAAATGATAGTATCATCAGCTTAATTAATGTTAATAGTATTGAATTAGTTGGCTTAAAATTAAAAGAGGAAGGTATTTTTGATATGAACCGATTGGTATTTGAATATCGCATACTTGGCTTTTGCCCGGTTGTAAAAATAAATGGACAGCAACAGGATTTATTTTGGGTTTATTTTCCTGAGATAAGAAAATATCTGGGAAAGGAAATGATTACAGAAAAGGCAAGTTTACAAAATATTAAAACGCTGGATGACTTATTTATCTTTAGAGACTTTTCATCTTTAATAATTAAAACTACAATTGACAATCCTTACGATAGGTATCTCAAAGATTACCATGATATTACTTCTGAAAAAATTTTGACAGAACAGGAAATGTTTGAATTAAGAATAATTGAAGATGAAAACGATATCTGGATCAGTTTAACAAAATAAAACACTACACAAACTTAAACCCATCTCCATTAAACAACCCCAAATCACTCAGTTTTAAATGTGGTATTACCAGCAGCGCCATAAAAGATAAGGTCATAAATGGTGCTGTTAAAGTAGAACCCATTTCTTCCTTAACCATTTTATCAATGGCTGTATAAGCTGCTGCAACTTTGTATCCATCTTCATTACTCATTAAACCGGCAACCGGCAGGCCAAGTACCATTTGATTTTCATTGGTTACAGCACTAACACCACCTCTTTCTTTAGTAACCAGATTCACCGCTTTCATCAAACTTTCATCATCAACTGCAACTGCTACAATGTTATGGCTGTCGTGTGCAACGGACGAGGCGATGGCTCCATTTTTTATTCCGAAATTTTTAATAAAACCTTTTGCTACTGGTGCGTTTTTATAGCGGTTAACAACCACAATTTTTAAAATGTCGTTTGCTACATCGCTTTCATAAAATCCATCTTTAACAATTGGATTGAAAATAAATTTATTAGTTATCAGTTGCCCATCCAAAGCTTCAATTGCATAAACTGCATCGCTAATATCTTCTCCATTTCCCTCTCCGCCAGACGGCGGAATGATAGGAGGGGCCGCAAATTTAAAATCTGAAATACTTTTTTCATCACAATCAAAATTATTTAACAGGCCACACTTATGACTCACAACTCTCGAATCACCATTCTCTGCAACCAGTTCTCCATCAATGTACGTTTCTAAAACTTTAAAATTTTCCAGGTCTTGCACAACAATAAAATCAGCAGCATCACCCTCTTTTAATAAACCAATATTCATTTTATAATGCTGCACCGGATTTATGCAGGCAGCCTGTAAAACTTTAAACACATCAATGCCTTTGGCAACGGC
>JBKJLT010000172.1:0-5251 GCA_046596765.1 Ferruginibacter sp.
ATTAACCAACGGCGAAATTGTTGCAGGCACCAACCAGGAGAATGCTTCCTATCCTGTGGGCATTTGTGCCGAAAGGGTTTTACTGGCATCTGCAGCGTCGCTGTATCCCAATATTGCTA
Source organism: Ferruginibacter sp. (assembly GCA_046596765.1). Classification (GTDB taxonomy): domain Bacteria; phylum Bacteroidota; class Bacteroidia; order Chitinophagales; family Chitinophagaceae; genus Ferruginibacter. Next base: position 120 of record JBKJLT010000172.1, read on the forward strand.
TTGAGACCATTGCCATCAGTTACGATAATACACGTGGCGAAAGCAGCCACCCCATTTCTCCGTGTGGCATGTGCCGCCAGGCTTTGGTTGAATACGAAGAACGCGTTAAACAACCGATACGTTTAATTTTAAGCGGGCTTGATGGTAAAGTGATTGTAGTTGAAAAAGCGAATTTGCTTTTGCCATTATCTTTTGGGAGTATAGATTTAAAATAAGGTTTGAACGCCATTTGCAAATTTTCCTTCATGCTCCAGCAGCCATTTCTTACGCCACAGATCTCCACCATAACCAACAAGACTGCCATTGGCACCAATAACACGATGACAGGGAACGATGATGCAGATGCTGTTGTTTCCGTTAGCTGTGCCCACTGCACGAATGGCTTTTACATTGCCGATGCGCTTGCTTAATTCAAGATAACTGATAGTTCTGCCATAAGGAATATTGCATAACTCCTTCCACACCGTTTGCTGAAACTCAGTACCAACCTTCGATGTGTTCAGTGAAAATTCCGTTCTGCTACCTGTAAAATATTCTTCCAGTTGCTTGATACAGGTTTTTATTATGGGCGATTGTGGTTTGGTAAAATTAAGTTCGCTCTCAACCAGTTTGGCGCCTTTCCAGGAGTTTACAAACAAAATATCTGATATAGCAGCACCATTGCTCCGTATTTCAAGTATTCCTACAGGCGATTGATAATATACAATTTCAATATTCATTTTCTGGCTACTCAATTTACATGAATTTCTTTTGATGCTTTGCGTAAAATATAATTTCTTTACAAGGATTGAAAACAAACAGCATGAAAAGTGAGCAGCAATTTTATGAGAAAGCGATGGCGGCAGTGGCTGATCCATACCGCATGTCTATTTTGCGGGAACTTGCGCAAAAAGGCGAGATAAGATGCTGTGATGCAGTTTGCCTGACAGGTTTATCCCAACCTACCTGCTCTCATCATATTAAGCTACTTGCCGACAGCAACCTGATTGTTTGCCGTAAACAGGGCCGCAATAATATCTTTACCATCAACAAAGAAAATTTTAAAAAACTGGGGCAGTATTTTGAAAAATTAGGCTCTTAGGAGCACGCCTGGTGGCCTGCTCTTGTTTTTTAATTCGCCTTTGGCGAATAAAAAACGAAATCGCCATCAGGCGAATTCCTACCCAACCTTGCTGCCATTTTTTACCGGTAGCGAAGGATGCAACAATACCACATCTTTATTTTCATTATAAACACCAAGCACCAAACATTCGCTGAAAAAGTTGGCAATTTGTTTTACTGGAAAATTAACTACAGCTATAACCTGTTTACCAATTATTTCATCCTTGGTATAAAGTGCTGTTATTTGTGCCGATGATTTTTTAACACCCAACTCTCCAAAATCTATTGTTAGTTGGTAAGCCGGTTTTTTGGCACCGGGAAAATCATTTACTTCCAGTATCGTTCCGGTTCTGATGTCTACTTTTTCAAAATCATCCCAACTAATCATAAGCAATAATTTAAATGGAGGCCTTCTTAAAATCTATGTGTTTATCTAATATGCATCTATGTGGTGAAAATTTGAACCACATAGAAACATAGGGACATAGTTTTTCACATAGAAGAATAAATCAGTTATAGCTTTTCAACTTTAATAACGGCATTTAAATTTAACCGGCCAAAAATATGAGGGAACTCTTCATTTACAGATGGAGCCAGTTCATATTTTAACGGGACTGTTAATTTTGTTTCATCAATATGCAATAGCAATAAATTTCTTTGATTTTTATAGTATCTGTCTAAAACACCCGCAACCTGTTCAGCTTTGCTGGTATGTATAAATCCTTCTTTCGCCAGCGATTCAGCTTCGTAAAAGCCTTGCCGTAAAGCGTTTTGCCAGTTGGCTGCTGTAACTACATGATAGATCATTGGTCTAATAAATTTGCCAGTAAAAGCAGTTCATCCATTTTGTATCGGTTGCGTTCATTATCAAAACACTTGCTTAATTCTTCCAGCAAATACTGAATAATGCGCCTGTTGTTTAACTGCCTGAAGTAAGAAGGAACGGGCGGAACAGAAATGCGCTTGAAATATGCTTCCACATCATTGTGGCTGTACATTTGCCCGTTAAGCGGATCAATAAAAAAATTAATTTTTTCTGAAGGATGGCCAACGGGGTTTAGCAGATCATGTTGCGGATCAAAATATGCCAGTATAAACTGCCTGGGAATATTAACGGCTTTTACCGGTATATCCAGCAGTTCGCAAAGGGCAATGTAGATGATGCCATTACTTAAAGCATTTCCTTTTTTACTTTCCAGCGTTTTGTTTATTAAATAATCATCGGGATTATTATAAGCAAACTCAACACCTTTTTGTTTGTAGTAATTATATAAAATACTGGTAACAATATTTATCTGTTCAATAGGAGTAAGGTAATTATTGAGTTCCAGCCAGGTATTGCGGCGTAGTTTTTCAATCTCCTGGTAAACAACCGTGGTATCCATATCCGGGTAATGGTAACGGGCCACCAGTAAAGCGCCCTCCAGCAAATCTGCATCTTTAGCCGCCCATTCAGTAAAATCTTCCATAAGATCCCTGAAATGCAGGCGGTGAATCAGCAGTTCAATTCTTTCCTGTATCTCTTCGTTGCCGGTGTTTTCCCAAAGGTTTTCTAAGTTGGGGATGATCTCTTTACCAAATGAAATAAGTTTTTCACTCACCGTGCTGTAAACAAATTCATCGGGGTCATCTATCAAATGCAGTAGCGCCGTTATTTCTTTATTTTCTTTCAAGTGCCCATTTAATTTTTATGAATATCGGAAAATGAAAGGAAATTAAGAAGTTAAAATTTTCCACAGGCTGTGGTTAAATAAAAGCAGGGGATTAAGCAGCGTTAATTCAGGTTAATATTTTCAGGCGAGTCCCACGGCCTTGCACAAAAGCCCGGCGTGGAGACTCTCCAGTAAATCTTAAATTTTTAAGAAGTAGACTGGGAGGGGAGGAGGCTATGCTAACGCCGCTGTTGTGCGTCTCGCCAACAGCCGAAGCGTTAACCATTTTAATCTTTGTAATGGGTGAGCATTCCAAAATCGTCGACGCCGTGTTCATAAAATTTAGCTGAAGAATAATAATAGTCTTCGGGCAATTGACACAATCCTGCTTTCACCGGGTTCCAGTGTATATAATCAAGCTTCTGTATAAATACAGCTTCATTAAATAGATCAATGCCCAAAGAATTTCTTTCCCAAAACTGGTAATCCCTGTCTTTTGCCTCCACTTTAAAATGAGGTAATACCTGCGGATGATTTTGTTCCAAATCATTTTTAAATTTATGAGCAGTAAATGACATTAAACTGTGCTGTATTTTATCTGGTGTAAATTCTCCCAGCGGCTGCCAGATAAGATGGATATGATTACTCATAATTACAAAGGCATAAAGGGTAATTCGTTTTTCATGTACTAAAAAACGCAGGGTTTCAATTATTACATCTTTATACTTATCTTGTTTTAAAAGAGGCTTCCACTCTAAGATAGTTGCTGTATAAAACTGCGGCCAAAAAACGGGGTGCTTCATATTGTAGTAAAATTATAAAATTTATGCAATGGCAGTATCTGAATTTTTAAGTGCCTGCAATTGCCGGGCTTCGGTCGTTGGCGTGGACGCACAACGACGGCCTCCTTTTTTTATATTTTATGAAGGTTAAAGAGTGAGAGTTTGAAGTTTAGTAACGCCAACGACGGCAACAAAAGCTGCGGGCTATACAAACGCCGCTGTTGTGCGTCTCGCCAACAGCCGGATGGTTAGCCATTTTGCTGCTGCGTTTTATGTTAGCTGCTGGCATTTATTTGCCGGACTTCGGTCGTTGGCGGGGACGCACAACGACGGCGTTAGGATAGCTTAGAGATTATAAACTTAAGCAGTAACGCCAACAACGGCGAGAGAGTGGGGGTTTGAAGTTTAGTAACGCCAACAAAGGCAAAGATTTGCTTTTAGGATATTTTATGAAGGTTGATGAGTGAGAGTTTAAAGCTTAGTAACGCCAACGACGGCAGATAAAACTGCGGCCAAAAAACGGGTTGCTTCATATTGCAGTAAAATTATAAAATTTATGCAATGGCAGTATTTGAATTTTTAAGTGCCTGCAATTGCCTGGCTTCGGTCGTTGGCGAGGACGCACAACGACGGCCTCCGTTTTTTATATTTTATGAGGGTTAAGGAGTGAGAGTTTAAAGCTTAGTAACGCCAACAACGGCAAAGATGGGGAAGAACACCAACAACGGCGAACAACGGCGGTCATTGGGTGCCAGATGGGGAGGAACACCAACAACGGCGGAGGAAGCTGCGGACTATACAAACGCCGCTGTTGGCGTCTCGCCAACAGCCGAAGGGTTAGCCATTTTGCTGCTGGCTTTTTATTTTAGCTGCTGGTATGCATTTGCTTGACTTCGGTCGTTGGCGTGGGCGCACAACGACGGCCTCCGCTTTTTATATTTTATGATGGTTAAAGAGTGGGAGTTTAAAGCTTAGTAATTCCAACAATGACAAGCGGCGAAGAGGAAGGAGACTATTTTTTTGAAACGTAATTATTATTGCCACCGCTTGGGCTTCGACCAGCGGTGAAAAAAGAGATTATTCTTTCAATTTTTCCAGTACGCATTTTCTGAGAAGCCCAAGCGGCGGCAATGCACGTACCCACGGCGGCAAGAGTAGATTTAAAACGGCACCAGTGATCCCAATATCCTCGTTTTATTTTAATGATTTGAGTGGGGAACACTGGAGCTAGTCAGGATTGTCAAACGCTGCTTTGCCAGTGGCACGAACACCAACAATGGCGACAAAAGCTGCAGGCTATGCTAACGCCCCTGTTGAGCGTCTCGCCAACAGCCGAAGCGTTAACCATTTTGCTGCTGGCATTTTATTTTAGCTGCTGGCATGTATTTGCCTGGCTTCGGTCGTTGGCGTGGACGCACAACGACGGCCTGCTTTTTTTATATTTTATGATGGTTAAAGATTGGGCGTTTTAAGCTCAGTAACGCCAACAACGGCAAAAAAAACGGGTTGCTTCATATTGCAGTAAAATTATAAAATTTATGCAATGGCAGTATTTGAATTTTTAAGTGCCTGCAATTGCCTGGCTTCGGTCGTTGGC
>JBKJLT010000366.1:0-7405 GCA_046596765.1 Ferruginibacter sp.
TCAATACAAAAAATACCAGGCGTTTTGCGTAGGAGTGCTGCAGCGATGATGGATCTGATACCTGCTGATAAAATCCCCGTCTTCAACAAAAAATATCTTTTTCACAGCCGCTACGAAAAAGTAAAATCGCTTTTAAAGGAACCATCGGCACGTAATGTTTTAATGAGTATGACGCAACAGATGAATACGAAGGATTTAACCGAGCTGTTTAAAGATAGTATTAAGCAAATGCCTTCCTATTTCGATAGTAAGGATCTTAAACCTGATAATTATTCAGTTTTATCCTACATGATGGCGGTTGATTACCAGACCTATCTGCTGGATGATATTCTACAAAAAGTTGACAGGGCCGGTATGAGCGTTAGCCTGGAAGGCCGTGAACCTTTTTTAGACCAACGCATCATTGAATGGGCTGCCCGCTTGCCACTGGAATATAAATACAACAAAGGCAATAAAAAATTCATCCTTAAAGAAATTGTACATAAATATATCCCGGCCAAAATGATGGACAGGCCTAAAATGGGCTTTGGTATTCCCATTGCGGCCTGGTTACAAAATGAGCTGAAACCATTTGTAGATATGTATTTTGATGAACAATTCATTGAAAAACAAAATATTTTCAACAACCACATAATACAAAAGGTAAAACATTCGTTTTATCACGGCAAAATTGAAAGAGCAGAGAAAGTGTGGTATATTTTGATGTTTCAGATGTGGTATGACAAATGGATGAACAATAATTAATACTTCTACCCGTTTAAGAATACCGACAATCCTCTCCCTTCCAAAACTGCAAGTTAAATAGGCTTATATTTACCTTACAAACCCCCTAATGACTGAATACGAAATAAAAGCGAAGAATAAATTCTCGTTTGGCCTTGCCGAATTGATCCAATACCGGGAACTGTTTTATTTTTTTACCTGGCGTGATGTTAAAGTAAAATATAAACAGGCTGCATTGGGTATTCTTTGGGCTATTCTGCAGCCATTGATCATGATGTTGATGTTCACACTCATTTTCAGCAAGGCACTTCATGTAAGCAGCGATGGAATTCCTTATCCTGTTTTTGCAATCAGCGGTTTATTGATTTGGAACATCTTCAGCAACGGGCTTATGAACAGCGCCAACAGTATGGTCAACAATGCCAACATCATCAAAAAAATATATTTTCCCCGGCTGATAATACCCATGAGTGCGATACTTACCGCACTGGTTGATTTTTTATTCGCATTAACGATCTATGTTGCCATTCTTATTTATTATCACCAGGGAGTAGATTTTATAAAACTTTTTATTTATTTGCCATTAAGTATCCTGATAACAGTGGTAACCACATTTGGATTGGGTACTTTTTTGGCAGCACTAAATGTTAAGTACCGCGATTTTCAGTACCTGCTTCCTTTTATGATACAGTTTTTATTATTTGCCAACCCCGTTTTGTATTCGGCAAAAGCATTTACAAATCCGGTCATCAATACCATTATGAAAGCAAACCCGATTGCTTCTGCAATACAGCTTTGCCGCAGTGTGTTTACCGGTCAGCAGGTTGACTGGCAGGCAGTAGCCATTGGAAGCAGCGTTGCCATCGTGTTGTTTTTTATTGGCATTTATACATTCAGAAAAACAGAATCATACTTTGCCGATTTAGCATAATTATGAAATGAGCCAGAACGAAAGTTATTACCAAACGGATATTTTAACAGGCGAATTCCATGTGACCAGAATCAATATTAAAAACACATGAAACCAATATTAGAAGTACAACATATAACCAAGGAATTTAAAATTGGTGCAAAGCAGGAGCGATACCTTTCGCTGAGAGATGCGTTGTCAGATCCTTTCAGAAAAAAAGAAGAGGGAGCAAATACATTTCTTGCACTGGATGATATTTGTTTTGATGTAATGCCCGGCGAAAGCATCGGCATCATTGGCAGAAACGGAGCCGGTAAAAGTACACTACTTAAAATTTTAAGTAAGATAACGCCTCCATCAGCAGGTAAAATAATCTGTCGTGGCCGTGTTGCAAGTTTGCTTGAAGTGGGAACAGGTTTTCACCCGGAACTGAGTGGCCGTGAAAATATTTTCATGAACGGAAGTATTTTGGGAATGCGTAAGGTCGAGATAACAAAACACTTTGATTCCATAGTAGATTTTAGTGGCGTTGAAAAATTTCTGGATACGCCTTTGAAGCGTTACAGCAGTGGTATGCAGTTGCGACTGGCTTTTGCTGTGGCTGCTTTTCTGGAACCGGAAATATTGATCATAGATGAAGTACTGGCTGTTGGGGATGCAGAGTTTCAGAAAAAATGCCTCGGCAAAATGGACGAAGTGAGCAAAAGCGGCAGAACGGTTTTATTTGTTAGTCATGACCTAAGTGCTGTTTCAACACTCACCAAAAAATCTATTTTTTTGGATAAAGGAAAAGTAAAGCAGTTTGATACTACACCGGCTGTTATTCAGGCTTACTCATCAAATTTTACACAAACAAATATTCACCACCAGGATGCAATTGAGGGAAAACCATGCATTACAAAAGTAGAAGTGGTTACATCTGAAGGCGGTATATTGCAGGGCAATGAAAAACCGTTGACTGTTAATTTTGAAGTGCAGTTGCCTTACGATATGAACGGCTTTGCTTTGTCTTTGCAAATATTCAATCATCTTAATCAAGCAATAACCTATAATTGGTTTTTTGACGAAGTTAATTTGCCGGCACGAAAAAAAGGCACACACAATCTGTCAATCAGCTTTGATAAAATCAAACTTTACCAGGGAAATTATTTTGTAAGGGTACACCTGGCAGAGACGGTTACCAAAACAAAATTTCAACAATTTGATTGCTGCCCTTTTGAAGTAGCCATGTTAGATAAAAAAGCGCCAGAATGGGGCTGGCAAAATAATGTTTGCCAGTATATTGAAAATGGAAATTGGAACACCAAAATTTAAAATACTATGACACCTAAAACCTACCAGGATAATTTTTATGGTTTTCATTCAGATGATTCCATCAATTCTGCCAAAGAAGTTATTCCTGTTATTTTAAAATATATAAGCCCTGCATCTGTAATTGATATAGGTTGCGGCGTGGGCAACTGGTTATTTATATGGAAAGAGCTGGGTATAACCGATTTCCTGGGGGTTGATGGAAGTTATGTGAGGGCTGAAGGTCTGATTATTGACAAAAGCAAATTTCTATCGGCTAACCTGGATGACGCATTTAGCATAGACAGGAAATTTGACCTCGTAACAACGCTTGAAGTTGCCGAACATATAAAACCAGAGAATGCCGAAAAATTTATCGCTTCACTTTGTAACCTGGGCGATGTGATTGTTTTTTCTGCAGCTATTCCGGGGCAGGATGGAACATTGCACTACAATGAACAATATCCTGATTACTGGATAGAAAAATTTGCAAAGCATAATTTCAAACCATACGATTGTTTAAGAGAACTTATCTGGAACAACGACAAAGTTTCGCCCTGGTACCGCCAGAATGTATTGTTTTTTGTAAATGACAATGTAAAAGACGATCATCCGTCAATTACTACGAATCAGAAAAAAATACTTCCGTTGGTTCATCCGGAAGTTTACAGTGCCAGGGTGAGGGATGCAGCTTACAGTAAAAAAATATTACAGAACCCTTTTACAGCCATGCGTTATTTTGCCAGTAATTATTTTAAGAAAATTAAAAATTCAGGGAAGCAATGAGGATAGAAAACGGCTCCAGGTTTGAGGACTACAATAAAATTACCCTGTCTGATCTTAATTACCTGGTATATGCTCCGTTAATACGCGACCTGGAATCTTCTATAAAACAATACGCAACCGGTAAAGTGATTGATATTGGCTGTGGCAATAAACCTTACGAAAAAATATTTCATCAAATTACAACCGAATATGTTGGCTGCGATATCATGCAGTCGAGCTTGCAAAAAGTTGATATACTATGTCCGGCAAATAAAATTCCGTTGCCCGATAATTCTTTTGATACCGCTTTCAGTACCCAAACCATCGAGCATGTAGAAGATCATCAAGGCCTGGTGAATGAAGCTTTTCGTTTGGTAAAGCCTGGCAGTTATTTTATTGTATCAGGCCCCATGTACTGGCACTTGCACGAGGAGCCTTACGATTTTTTCCGTTTTACAAAGCATGGTTTTAAATATATTTTTGAAAAGGCAGGATTCGAAATGGTTGAGATCAAATCCAACGGTGGTACCTGGTCGGTTACAGGCCAAACTATCATTCATTCATTCCGGTACAGCAAAAGCAAAAATTTTTTTATCCGCTTTTCACGGCTTTTATTTTTCAGGTTACGCATATATTGGCTGGTCAATGCGTTTTTCTCCTGGCTCGATAAAAAAGATTTTAACCCGGTAAATACCATGAATTATGTAGTAATTGGCAAAAAGCCATTAAACATTTAAAAGATGAATCCAAAAATATCCATTATCATCCCTTGTTATAATCATGGGCAGTACATCCGGGAGGCAATCAGCAGCGTAGAAAAATGCACGGATAAAAGTTTGTACGAAATAATTATTGTGAACGATGGATCTACAGATGCATTTACCATTGCAGAAATGGAAAGGCTTGCCAACGATGGCTATCATGTAATTAACCAGGTAAACCAGCGGCTTGGCCGCACCCGTAACAATGGCATCAGGGCTGCAAAGGGAGAATATATTTTACCATTGGACAGTGATAATCGCATAAGGCCTGCTTACATTTATGAGAGTATTAAGATTTTAGATGCACATCCTGAAATAGCAATGGTATATGGGGATGCCCAGTTTTTTGGAGATCAGGACAAACGCCATGTGGTTGGTGAATTTAACTTGCAGAATATGATGGTTGAAAACCAGATTGATGCCTGTGCTGTTTACCGTAAATCTGTTTGGGAGGCCGTGGGCGGTTACGATGAAAAAATGATCATGGGGTATGAAGACTGGGATTTGTGGATGAACATGACATTTAAAAATTACAAATTTCATTATGTTCCCGAGATATTGTTTGATTACCGGGTTCTTGAAAATTCCATGTTACGTTCCATAAGCGCAGGCAAAAAAAAGCAATGGTTTAAATACATGGATGACAAATATAAAAACTACCTGAATATGGATCATTTAAACCAGGAGTTGATGAAGATATGCGGACGAAATAAGAAAGTAGCTTTAAAACTTGTACTGGCTGTGTATTTTCCTGGCATACTTAATTTTTTGGTTAAAAGAAACGTAATTAAAAACCCTGATATTTTTTAAGGCACTAAAAAATAAAATGAAAATTACCATTTGCGCTTTTGATGCTCCAAATAATCTGGATGGTCCCACAACCTGGATAAAACGCCTGTTGCCTTACTTCAGAGAAAAAAATATTGAGTCACGTATTATATTTCTTGCAGCAAACGATAAAGATTTGCCGGCTTATAATTATTTTGTTAACGAAGGATTTGAGTGTAAACTGATTTACTGGGAATTATTCAATGATGAAAAAATTCTGGCGATACTTAAAGATGTAAAAGAATTTCTACCAGATATTTTCATCACCAATTATTTAGCCATTCCTTTGGAAGCAGCTAAGTGGATAAAAAAGGCTGGCATACCTACCGTAATGGTTTTGCACAACGATGATAAATATCATTATGACCTGGTTAAAAAATATGCAGGTAATAATGATGAAAGTGATGTGTCTTCGGTGGTATGCGTATCTAATTTAATTCAGCATATCAGTCAGCAAACGGCACCCCTGCATAAATCAATAAAATACATTCCTATTGGTGCACCGGTAACTGCAGGTGTGGCCGGCCTTTCAGCAAATGGCGAACTTAAAGTGGTGTACGCCGGGCGTATTGATGAAAAACAAAAACGGATTTCGGATGTTGCCCATGCTTTTTGCAAGGCAGCTAAAGATGTACCCGGCACCAGCTATACCATTTATGGCCATGGACCCGCAGTGACTGCGGTACAGAAAATTTTAAATACAACTGGCAAAGGATTGCCCGTTCACTTTAAAGGAAAATTAAAATCTACCGAAGTGCAGGCTCATTTATTGCAAAATCAGGTTTTTGTTTTGCTTTCAGAATTTGAAGGCCTGCCCATTACTTTAATGGAGGCAATGATTTGTGGTTTGGTGGCTATTTGCACAAATATGCGTAGCGGAATATCAGATCTTATAACAAATAATGTAGAAGGTATTTTGATTGACGACAGAAAGGATGAATTTGTTGCGGCGATAAAAAATTTAAAAGAGAATCCTGCATTGTGGAAACAAATGTCGCATGCAGCAAGGCAGAAGATAATTACATCTTATTCTGTTGAAACCTGTAGTGATCAATGGGTATCGTTGTTGCTGGAGCTTTCGGCCAATGCCCGTAAAAGATATGATTTGATAATCCCTTCTTTAAAAGAATTAAAAAAATTAAAGTTGGATAATGATTTTAGGGGACAGGATAATCAAAGGCCGTCAGGAATATTTGTTCCTTTATATAAAATAAGATATATGCTGGGCCGTTTAAAACGTAATCTCTATAAATTGAAATAAGCAAACCATGCGATCATTAGCACCTATAATTTTGTTTGCATATAACCGGCCGGAGCATACCCGGCTTGTACTGGAATCATTGCGTAATAACCGTCTCGCTGATGAATCAAAACTCTTTATCTACATTGACGGCCCAAAGCCGGGGGCAAATGAAGAGACTCTGGCAGCAATTGCAGAAGTAAAAAAAGTAGCACGTGAAAAAAAATGGTGTAAAGAAGTTGCCATTGCCGAAGCAATTGAAAATGCGGGATTGATAAAATGGAATGTAGATGGTATAACTAAAATGGTAAATGAATTTGGAAAGGTGATAGCGATGGAAGATGATAATTTGCTTTCTCCAGGATTTTTGACCTACATGAATGATGCCCTTGATTTTTATGAGAACAATCCAAAAGTGATGCATATTGCGGCATATCGCAGGCCCGAGTTTGCCCCTGTTGAAGTAAAAGAATCAACTTTTTTCTTTTACCATACCACCACCTGGGGCTGGGCTACCTGGAAGCGTGCCTGGGATCACTTTAAACTGGATCCATTGGCTGTGCATGAAGCCGTAAAGAAAAAGGGCAACATCAAAAGGCTAAACATGGATGGAACCTTTGAATTTTTCTGGGGACTGAAAGCCGTTGCCAAAGGAAAACTCAGAAGCTGGAATGCTATCTGGCACTCAACAGTTTTTTTAAACGACGGTATGTGTTTGTATCCACAAAAATCCCTGGTATCAAATATCGGTCATGATGGAAGCGGCACCAACTGTGTGCCCGATGACCGGTTTAAAATTGAAAGTTATGCTTTGGCCGATTCAATACCGGTTACTGAAATTCCTTTGAAAGAGCATGAAGGAATAAAAAAGCATTACATAGCCATGCA
>JBKJLT010000406.1:0-3610 GCA_046596765.1 Ferruginibacter sp.
CTGTTTATCTGCCCAGACTGACAGTGCATTGATAACAGCACTAATTAAAGATATTGAGGCTTCGCAGTTTAAACAGGATGGGGCTTTCTATGCTGGCATGTTTCCCGGTTTCAGGCAGTGCGCCGGTTTCCCTCATAATTATCAACCCGATAACAATATTTTTTTTACTGCCATTACAGCTTTTACTTTAAAAAATATTGCCCCGCAATTAAATGACAATGCTAAAACAAAAACTTCACAGATAATTAAAAATGCAGCAGCAGCATACCCGCATTACAGAAACATAAATGGCAAACCTTTTTACAGTTTTTGGCCAACCAATGCTCCCATCTTGCCAAACGCTTATTTCATAAACCGGCTTAATGGGGTTTTAGCACAGGGTGATGATGCAGACGACAGTGTAATGATATTACTTAGTACAGATAATAATGACATTGATAATACAGCTTTAAAAGAAAAATTAATTCAGGTAAGTAATCTTAAAAAAAGAAAAATCAATTCTACTTTTAAAAAGTATAGAAATATTCCTGCTTACAGTACGTACCTGGGCGAAAAAATGCACCCCGATTTTGACTTTGCTGTACAATGCAACATACTATACTTTAATTTTGAAAAAGAATTACCATTGGTTAAAGAAGACAGTGCTACTATTTTTCTTTTATCTGAAATAGTAAAAAATCATGAATACATGAAAAGGCCTGTTTACATCTCTCCTAGTTATAATAAACCATCCGTGCTTATTTATCATATCAGCAGGCTGATGGCTGCATTTAAAATTCCTGAACTGGAATTATACAAAGAACAGTTGGTCTCCGATGCTTACCGTCTGATTTCCAAAGCAACCAATATTATGGACCGTATCATATTGCGAACTGCTTTGTTAAGACTGGGTGCCGAAGTTTCTGATCTTACCATCAATACTATCACTGATTTTGAAAAAACAGATCAGGAACAATTTGTTTTCTTCCAGGCCAGGGCGGCATTTGCACAACCAACACCCATAAAACAGATTTTTCTTCACTGGAATTATCTTATTTATCATTTTTACTGCCCTGCATATAATAAAGCGCTCTGGCTTGAATACCTTGTTTTAAAAAATAATAGAAAGCTGTAGTTTATCTATTTGACGCTATAAGCTTTTCACGAAGGGAAATAAAAACGACTTACCAACTTACCGGCAAATAAAATCGTAAACATGAATGCACTTTTGATAATCCTGCGGATTATACTTTTGCCACTAAGACACGAAGACACAAAGGATTTTTCACTGCGGGAAAATAAGCTTTGCCGGGAAGGCGGTAAGACGGGAAAGATTAATTAACCTTCGATAAAACATCTGTAGCAAAGGCTACTTTCACGAAGTGAAAGAAACTTTGTGTCTTCGTGTCTTTGTGGCAAATACTTTTAGCAGCGAAGCTGATAAAAAATATTATTGTCCTACCGATTTTTCGGAATATTTTAAAAAAAATTATCAATGGCCCAGGCTTACAACATTTCAAAGCCGGACATCAACGAGAAAATCTTGTCAGCAATTAAAAAAATAATTTCTTTTGTTAAGTAATCTGTAAATTGAAAAACAAATCAACAACCGGGTTTTGAGTAAAAATAAATACAGTCATATTAGTGATGCAGAATTGCTAAGCCAGTTTTATGCAGACCATAATAATGAGTGGCTGGGTATTTTGCTGGAACGTTATACCATGTTGTTGCTGGGTGTAAGCATGAAATATCTTAAGAATGAAGAAGAAGCAAAGGATGCCGTACAACAGGTTTTTTTTAAAGCAATTAATGAGCTGCATAAATACAAAGTGGAGTATTTTAAAAGCTGGATTTATATGATTGCCAAAAACTATTGCCTGATGCAGTTGAGGAATAAAGGCAGGTTCAATACGGAAATTACCGAACAAACATTAGCCACTGCTGCTGAACCCGAAACAACACAGGTACATATTGAAAAAGACCAAACCCTTGATAAACTGGCAACGGCGCTGCTGCAATTAAACAAAGAGCAGCAACTATGTGTAACTTTGTTTTACCTGCAGAAAAAAAGTTACCAGGAAATATCGGAACAAAGCAGTTTCAGTATTTTACAGGTTAAAAGCCATATTCAAAACGGAAAAAGAAATTTAAAAATAATTATGGAAAAGATGAGCAATGGGCAATAGGCAATGGGTAATGGGTAAATGAACATAAACTATCAATCATCAAATACATCAATGAGCGACAATTTAAAAGACATATTATCAAACTTAAATAAAGATATTGAGCAGGAAAAACTGCTTGACTACCTGAATAAAAAACTGTCGGCTGCCGAAGCACATGAACTGGAAAAGCAGATGGCCGATGATGAATTTATGAATGATGCTGTGGAGGGGCTGGAAAATTTTAAAAACAAAAAAGATCTCTCGCTACTGGTTGAGCAACTGAATAAGGACCTGAAAAAACAAACCGCAAAAAAGAAGCTGCATAAAGAAAAACGTAAACTGAAAGATCAGCCCTGGCTGTATATCACAATCGTTACCCTGCTTTTACTGGTTATCATCGCTTATGTTGTGATCAAAAAATATTTAGCCGGTTAAGCAACATTATTGACCCGCCTTGATCGTGTCTTTATCAACCATTTGCTAATATCCAAATTTTTCTCTTTTTTGCACAGGTAATTTATTGGGCCGGATGGCAATGCTATAGCATGTGTTCTTATTCAATAAAGATAGCCTGAGTCAAATTTATTGCTTTGCTGATAATTTTTACATAATAGATGCCTCTACTGATATTTTTATCTAAACTAAATATTTGCAATCCGGTGCCGCCGCCAAATTTAAAAGGCATTTGTGCCATTTGCTGGCCCTGTGTATTTATAAGTTGTACAGTGTAATCGCCTTTGTCAAAATTGTGGAATTGTATTTTCAATAATTTATTGATAACCGGGTTTGGAAAAACATGCATGGCAGCCGCCGCAGTTACTGTGCCTTCGATCTTTACCAGCACAATTTTACTCATTTTATAAGATGCATCGGCATCAATTCCTTTAATGCGGTAAAAATTATTTCCCGACAGCGGGCTTTTATCTAACCATTGATAACTGACCGCACCCGAAATTCCTTTGGCCGTAACTTCTCCTGCCTTTGTAAATGTTGTTCCATCAGCAGATCTTTCTATCTCATATTTTTTTGTACTGCCTTCTTCTGCAACCGTCCAGCTTACTTCTATATCCTTATTTTTTTCTATAGCGCTAACCGATGTGAACGTAACAGGCAGAATTCCGCTACGGTAAAAAACGATCCGGAACCGGTTGGGAGCAAATGAGGCCGGTACGCCGGTATTGATGTTAAAATCAACATTGGTGGTATCCGATAGAGAGATAGACTGAATCGTATTCAGATAGGTATCTTCTAAAACAGGCAGCAATAAACTTGTATTCAGTTGATTTGTAAAAATTTGCAGCCGGTATTGCGGACGGGTGAGTTTTGCAAAGTTTAATTTCATCGTGTCGCGGTTTTGCGGCAATTTCCTTGCATCGATACTTAAAGTATCCGCAACATTTAAAATGGATACCGCTTCGGCACTGCCGGCAAGTTTGGTTGCATCTTCATTACCTGTTGCGTTTGAA
>JBKJLT010000266.1:0-9616 GCA_046596765.1 Ferruginibacter sp.
ATGGCTTTTAACATGCGTTGATGACTTTCCCCCGTTCCATCACCCAGGCGTACAACCCACTCGCTGCTCCAGCGCTGGTGATAAGTAACTTCTTTTAAAGCCTTTGCAGCTATGGCAGCAAGCTGTTCATCAGTGGAATGTTGTAGTTTTTCGTAAAGCAGAAACTGGTAGGCACTAAAAAAAAACTGGCGTAAAATGGTTTGTCCCCAATCAGCATTTGGCTGTTCTGCCAGTAAGCAATTTTTAAATTCTCTTTCTGTTCTCAGGTAAGCCAACGAATCCTCGGTGACCTCACCCCCAACAGAGCTTCGCTCGTTTTTTTCGCTTTGCTCAAGAACTCTAAGGGTAGAGGGGGCTTTGAGACCCTGATTATTTTTAGATTCATTTATTAATTGTGCAGCATATTGATAAAAGTTTCTGGACTGTCCAAGTAAGTCCAGCGAAATATTAGTGATAGCAATATCCTGTTCCAATATGGGCCCGTGGCCGCACCATTCTGCATTGCGCTGGGCAAGAATTAAATTGCTGTCGGCAAGATGTAAGGTATAATCAATTAACGAACTGTTCATCTGCGAAATCATTTTTTAATCTTTTAATCTGCGATCACATGTGCCCCACTTCATCAGGCAATTCATAAAAAGTAGGGTGGCGGTAAACCTTGTCAATCGCAGGTTCGTAAAGTTCTCCTGCTTCATCAGGATTTGATGCCGTAATGAATTTACTTTCAACAACCCAAATACTTACACCCTCCTGCCGGCGGGTATAAACATCACGGGCATTTTCAATGGCCATGGCTGCATCGGTTGCGTGCAGGCTGCCAACATGCTTATGGTCGAGGCCCTGTTTGCTGCGAACGAACACTTCCCAAAGGGGCCAATCCCCTCCGCTCCCTGAGGGGGAAACCAAAGATTCTTTCAATTCATTGCCTCCTGCATTTTCATCAGGAATATCGCCGTAATAAAATTTTCTGATTTGTATATTCATTATTGAAAGGGGAATTAAATGTTTTAAGCTGCTTCTTTACTTTTGCGATTTGCTTTTTTCTCTGCATGAGCCACAGCCGCTTCTCTTACCCAGGCTCCTTCATCATGCGCTTTGTTTCTGGCAGCCAGGCGTTGTTTATTGCAGGGGCCGTTTCCTTTTACCACATTCCAGAATTCATCCCAGTTTATTTCGCCAAAATCGTAATGTTTTCTTTCTTCATTCCATTTTAAATCGGTGTCGGGTAAAGTCATGCCTAAAACTTTCACCTGCATTACTGCCATATCAACAAACTGCTGGCGGAGTTCATCATTTGTCTTTCTTTTTATTTTCCATCTCATGCTTTGGTCGCTGTTGGTGCTTTCGCTATCTTTTGGTCCAAACATCATCAGGCTTGGCCACCACCAGCGGTTAATGGCATCCTGGCACATGGCTTTTTGTTCGGAAGTTCCCCTGCTTAAAACCAATAGTGATTCAAAGCCCTGGCGCTGGTGAAAACTTTCTTCTTTACAAATGCGTACCATGGCTCTGGCATAGGGCCCGTAACTGGTACGGCAAAGCATCACCTGGTTTAAAATGGCGGCACCATCAACCAGCCAGCCAACAGCACCCATATCGGCCCAGGTTAATGTTGGGTAATTAAAGATGGAGGAATATTTTGCTCTGCCACTGTGCAAGTCGCTGATCATTTCATCACGTGAGCTGCCTAAAGTTTCGGCAGAACAATATAGGTATAAACCATGCCCGGCTTCGTCCTGAACTTTAGCAATTAAAATAGCTTTACGTTTTAGTGATGGGGCCCTGCTTATCCAGTTGCCTTCGGGCAGCATACCCACAATTTCACTATGTGCATGTTGGCTTATCTGGCGGATATTTGTTTTACGGTATGCTTCCGGCATCCAGTCCTTTGGTTCAATTTTTATTTCTTTATCAATCTTATCCTGAAAAATTTTCTCAAGGTCTTGTACAGACATGGTTGGTAATTTAGGATGTAAAAATAATAAAAAAACTAACAACTGTTAGTTAAAATTTATACTGGTAAAAAATGGTTTGCGGTATTTACACCCAGTTATTTTTATGTGCCAGGCTGATGATTTGCGCTTTGCTGTTCACATGCAGCTTCTGGTAAATATTGGCAATATGCTTGCGTATGGTTAAAACACTGATGTCGAGCATGGAGGCAATCCTTTTTGCATCAAGCCCATTGATGGTTTGCAGTAAAATTTCTTTTTCCCGTTCGGTAAGTAAAACATCAAGTAAATGAGGTTCGGCTATTTTGCTCTCGGTTTGTAAACTGGCTTTGCCAAGCATTTCAAAAGCCTTACGTGCAATTGCCGGGCTCATGGGTGCGCCGCCACTTTCTAATACATTTGTTATAGCGTTGTGCAATGTTACAGCGCTTTCATCTTTAAGCAGATAACCATGTGCGCCGGCTTTAATGGCTTCAAAAATTTTATCATCATTATCAAAAACGGTTAGGACAATAAAAAATATTTTAGGGTATAAAGCCCTTGCCAGGCTGATAGTTTGTACGCCATCCATTTCAGGCATTTCCAGATCCATAAAAACTACCTGCGGCATTTTTTCAAACGGCAAACCTTTTAACTGTTCCAGGCAATCATTTCCATTTACAGCCATAAAACAAAAATCAAGATCTTCAAACTGTTTTATTTTGTCGGAAACACTGCTCCTGTTTACAGCTTTGTCATCTACTAATCCAATTTTTATGGCTTTGCTCATGCTTATATTTTCATATTACAAAGAGAGGGCTTTTGTATGTATATGCTATACTTAATTTGTAGTAGCCTGTAAAATCAAACTGGTTCCATTGTTGCTACGGGTAATAATATCTAATTGCATGCCTGCCTCTTTTGCCCGTGCCTTCATGTTTAAAAGGCCATTGCCGCCTGTATTATCTGCTGCATTATTTATTCCTTTTCCATCGTCAGTAATTTGTATTGTAATACCTTCCATACTGTTTATATTAATTGTGATGTTAGCTGCACCGCTGTGTTTTAAAGCATTGTGAACTGCTTCCTGCACAATGCGAAAAATGCTCAGTGCATGTTGAGAGCTTAGTCGCATATCATTTTTTATTTCTTCAGTAATATGAAACTGGATGTGATTGTAACTGGGTTGTAATTTATTGAGGTAACTTTTTACCCGGTCGCTGATGCCGGTGATGGTTATATTTTCTTTATTCAACACCCAGATGGTGTCTCTCAGGGAGTCAATTATTTGTTGCGAATGTTTCTCAAGATTTTGCAGAGATAAAATTTCTTTTCCAAAAAGATGACCGGTAATTTTTTCCACATCTGCTTTTATGGCGGATGCATAGGCACCAATATTATCGTGTAGATCTGCTGCGATGCGCTTCCGTTCATTTTCTTCAGCTTTGGCAACAGCCCGAGCACTTAAGAATTTTTCCTCTTCCATTAATAATTTGTTCTTCAGCTTTTGTCTTCTGCGGTAATCATTAAATACCAGCCATGCTATTAAAAGTAAAAGCACCAGTAATGCCATTGAACCAAATAACAGGTAATTTTTTTTGATGAGGGCTAATTTTTGCAGCGCAATAATATTTTCGTTTTTCTCTGATTCATATTTGATTTGCATTTCTGCGAGGGATTGAACAGAATTTTTCAGGTAAACGGAATCTTTAAGCTTAATAATATTTTCCAACACTTCAGAGTACCTGGCAGTATTACCTGTCACTTTGTAATTTTCTGCAAGGCTGGTGTAAAGAAAAAGAAGCTTGCTGTCTGTTTTATATTGTTTGGCCATGGCAATACCTTCATTGCAAATGGCAATGCCTTTTTTGGGCTGGCCGTTATTGGCATAATAAAGGCCTAACTGTGCCATATCAGAAACTATATAAAATGGATCTCCGATAAGTTTTCTTATTTCTACAGCTTCTTTTAAAGGGACTTCTGCAAATTTTGCCTGGCCGGATCTTACATATAACTGCGCCTTTATGGCTAAGGAATTGGACAATGCAAAAAGATTCTCATGCTTTCTGGAATAATTGATTGCCTTTTTTATAAAATAAAAAGCTGAATCTGTTTTTCCGAGCCCGTTATAATTAAGTGCCAGGTTAGCAAACAAGATTCCATATTTTTCCAACAACAAAGTATCAGATGGGGTTCGCAATGCTTTTAAATGCCACGATAATGATTCCATTGTTTGTCCCATCTCCAGGTAAGCCCACCCAATTAGTGTTTTCCCTTTTACCTGGAGCAATACATCATTATTTTTTTCTGCGGTGTTGATTGTTTGGTAGCCCATATCAATTGCTTCTTTATACTGGCTCTTGCGCATAAAGCAACGTCCTTTCTGGTTATAGAGATTTGCCAGTAACAACGGATCATTTACTTTTCCGTTTAATATTACAAGACATCTGGCAGCAATATTTAATGAAGAATCGATAAGCCCTTTTGTAGTTAGAGCACCTGACAGGTAATACATGGCCTGAACCTGATCATGAACGTTGTTTTGTGCGATAGCAATTTTCCTGGCGTTTTCCGAATACATCATCAGGGTGTCAGGATGCACTGTGTAGCCTTGCTCACACAATAAGAAAATAGCTTTTATTTTATCTTCATCAGGTGCCGACCATATATTTTTTTTCAGGCTATCAATGATCTTTGTCTGCCCTACGGCACAAAGTGCCGGCATTTGAAGCAAGCTTACAATCAATATTAACTTTCTTACGGTCATTCCGCTGATCAATTTTCATTAAAAGTATTCAATAAATAATTCCTGCACAAGGCTGTACTACAAATTGAACGATACCATTAAAGATGAACTTTATACTGTGCAATTGGTTTTTATAAAGCAATTAGATAAATACAATAAGTCCTGTCATTTATTTTGGCAGGACTTTATTTTATATCAAAATCAACCACCACTTTTTCTGAAGTTGGGTGCGACTGGCAAGTAAGAATAAATCCCTGTTCCACTTCCTCATGCTCAAGTCCCCAGTTTACATCCATTTCCACTTCGCCTTCCAGCAGTTTTGCTTTGCAGGTGCAGCATACACCGCCTTTGCATGCAAATGGCAGATCAGCACCCTGCTTTAAAGCAGCATCTAAAATATTTTCACCGTTAAAACCAAGGTCAAAATCGAAACTACGGCCATCCAGCTTTACGGTTATTTTACTTTTGGGCGTATCGCTGGTCACTGCCAACTGCTTTTTGCCAACTGCCAACTGCTTCTGTCCCGGCGTGGTAAACAGTTCAAAATGAATTTTCTTTTGCTCTATACCAGTTGCTTCTAAAAATTCTTTAACACAAAAGATCATCTCTTCTGGCCCGCAAATAAAAAACTCATCGGTGTTTTTATAGTCAATCAGTTTATTCAGTTCGGTTAATTTATTAAGATCAATTCTTCCGGAATTTATAGGTGCATCTGTTTTTTCCCTGCTGAGAATATTTATAAAATTAAAACGGTGGAGGTATTTGTTTTTTAAACCTTCCAGTTCTTCAAAAAAGATAATGGAATGCCGGCCCCGGTTACCAAACACAAGCGTAAAGCTGCTTGCAGGCTCGGTTTTTAAAATTGTTTTAATGATAGAAATAACGGGTGTAATACCACTGCCTGCTACAAAAGCCAGGTATTGTTTTGCGTTTTGTGTGTTTAGTTTTGTGTTGAATTTTCCGGTAGGCGGCATCACATACAATGCGTCACCGGTTTTTAGTAAGGAGTTTGCGTAAGATGAAAATTTTCCGCCATCTACTTTTTTAACAGCAACCCTTAACTCATTTTCAAAAGGAGCCGAGCAGATAGAGTAGGACCTGCGTATTTCTTCGCCATCAATTTCTTTTTTAATGGTTAAGTTTTGCCCTTGTTCAAATAAAAATTCGTTTTGTAAATTTTCAGGCACATCAAATGCAATGGAAACACAATCCGGCGTTTCTTTTTTTATTTCTCTAACGGTAAGCTTATGAAAATGAACTGCCATAATTATTATTTTTTGTCCTGCTGCCTGTCCCGATCATTTCGGGGAGCTTGTCGAAGCATAGTGATGCCTTTTAATAAATGATTTACCATATCATCTTCCAATACCTGGCTGCTGATATTTTTTTTATGTTGTTGCCAGAATTCCAGCCCTCTTACCGCCGATAAAATGGTTAATACAGCAACATAAGGGTTGGTTGCTTTAAATTCTGCTGTTGTAATGCCCCCTTCCATTAAACTGATGAGGCGTTTTTCGTAACCCCGGCGCTGAATCAGAAAATTACTGAGATAAGGTTCTTTCAGATGCTTCCACTCATGATTGGCAACATATACTTCATCAAAATGATCAAGCATCATGCGTATATGAAAGCGAATGATATGCTCAAGCCTGGTTGCATAATTATCGGGATTATTTTCTGTACCATCCAGGTATAAAGTGAAGGCATTGGCAACCTTAAAGCAAATTCCCTGCAGCAATTCACTTTTACTGCCAATATGGTTATACAGGCTGGGTGCTTCCACACCTACCGCTTCTGCCAGGTCTCTCATTGAAGCTGATGAAAACCCCTTGCTTTTGAACAAAGCTGCGGCTTTTTGTGTAATTACATCTTTTTTGCTGGCATTTTTGCCCGGCATTATCCTGGCCATGCATCATTTTTTACAAAACTAATGCTTATTAGTTTTTATTACATGTTTTTATGCAGTATTATGTTATTTAAAACCGGAAGACCAGCACGGTTGGTTTAACAAAATTTGAAAAAATTAAAGTACTATTTAAACAAAGCCCAGATTGCTAAATGCGGACAAAAGCTTAAAAAAATGCGAAAATTTAAAAATAAATTATGTAGATATTAAAAAAATAGTAATTTTACTGCCTGCTTAGTTATCTGTATTCTCCAATATCAATAAAATCCGGTTTGAAATATCGTTAAGGGATGTTTTCAATTAAATTATTCAGACTATCCAATTATATGCATTTGCTATAAATTTTTTCTTGTGGTTTCAGAGGTAAGCAAGGCCGGAGATTTTTATCTCTGGCCGTCTTTTTTTACAGAAAGTCCCAAAAAATTAATGTAGTGCCGTATTCAAAAAATCAATCAGCGGCTTCATGCTATTGAATGTTTTTGCAACATCGGCTACAAAGTTTTTGTTTTGTAAATGACCGTCAGCAAAGGGTTTGCTTACAATAAAACTCTTCATTTTAAGATATTCAATTGCACGGTTGTCTTCATCGTAACCTTTAGGTGGCCTTACAAGTTTATCATTACTTTTAATCCCTTCTGTAAAAACCTGTTTAAATTTTTTGTTTTCAATTATTCTTTTCCAGTCAGAAAAACTATAGTCTATTTCCTGGCGGATGCCTGCCAGTACCGGGGCATCGGGTACCCAAATACCGCCGGCAGCAAAGCTTTTGCCTGGCTCAATATGCAGATAATAACCTGCGCCTGCTCCGCTTTTACCAGCCTGATTAAAGTAGCAGGCCATATTGCTTTTGTAGGGGGCTTTGTTTTTACTGAACCGTACATCACGGTTTATACGGAACACGCATTGTTTTACAGTAAGCAGGCCAATAGGTTCATCAAATTTTGCTATAGCCGGTATCAGTTTTTCAACCAAAATAAAAAAATCTGCCTTGGCAGTTTCGTATTGTGGCCTGTGTGCATCAAACCAAGGTTTATTATTGTTCTGCTCTAAATCTTTCAAAAATTTTAATGTAGATGGCTGAAGCATAATAATAGAATGTTGTGTAACGAAATTAAAAAATAAAAAAGGAACCTGCATGATAACAGATTCCTTTACCAGAAATTTTATTTTTTCGAATTATTTTATACGTCCCCAGTTTTCACCGCTTTTGATACGGTATAATGTCATTTCGCTTACTTTATATTTTGCAGCAAGTTGCTTGTATGTTAATTTTCTTTTTGGATTTTTTATAATGTCTTTTATCGTTTTAACCTGTGTGGCATTCAGTTTCAGGCCTACGGTACGGTTTGCCTGGCGTTTTTTGTATGCAATTTTTTCAGGACTGTTTTGCTGATGAGAGCTAACCAGTTCCAAAGTTGCCCACTTTAGATTTTTGTAAAGATTGTCCTTCTTTGTATGATTTACATGAATTACAAACTTATGTTTGGGAGAAGGTTTTTTGCAAAAAAGCTTTGCCACTTCGCGGTGAATATAAATGGTGCCGTTACTGTTCTCCACATGCAGGTTAAGTGTTTTGTAGCCCGAGGTGATCGACCCGTTTAATAATTTGCCATCTTTTAAAACATCTTCGCTATAACTGGCAGCCCTGCCATGTGATGAAACGGCGTATTTTTTACGAAGCTGTTTATGGCCGGTAAATAAGATTTGTTTCCAAACTTCGCCAAGATTTTTTTTAATCATAATCGTAAGATTTAATTAGTTGTGTTAAGGCGGTTGGAGAAGCAGCTATCAAATGTAATATAATTATTTACTAATAGGTAGCATTTTTATAAATTCTTCTTCACTAATTACATGAATGGCTGGTATTTTTTTTGCTTTTTCGAGTTTACTGCCTGCACTTTCGCCTGCAACCAGGTAATTTAACTTGCTGCTTACTGCGCCAAGTAGTTTTCCTCCATTTGCTTCTACCAATGCTTCGGCATCGCTTCTTTTTAATTGGGAGAGGGTACCAGTAAATAAAAATGTGAGGCCGGAGAGGTTGCCATCTGTAACAGCACCCTTTTTTTCATTTTTTAATTGTACACCCAGGCTTTCCAACTGCTGTAATAACTGCAGGTTATTTACATTGTGAAAAAAACTATAGACTGTTGAGGCAACTTTTACCCCTACATCTTCCAGTTGCATTAATTGTTCTTCGGTAAAGTTTTTAAAATCGGTAAGATGATCAACTGCATTGGCAAGCGTTTTAGCAGTTGTTTCGCCCACATAACGAATGCCCAATGCATAAATGATACGGTTTAACGGTTGTTTTTTAGAATGTTCAATGGCCTGCTGTAATTTGGTAATTGACTTTTCGCCAAAACCATCCAGCTTTCCAATTTCGGCATAAGGTAAATTGTAAACATCCGGAATTGATTTCAATAATCCCATTTCATAAAACTTACGCACATTGGCTTCGCCAAAACTCCTGATGTCCATTGCATCTTTACTTACAAAATGTATAATGCCTTCTACAATCTGCGCCGGACAGGTAAGATTTATGCAACGCCACACCGCATCTTCTTCGGGCTTGTATAATGCAGTGTTGCATACCGGGCAATGGGTTGGAAAATCTATTTTCTTTTCATCATCTTGTCTCAGTTCGGGAAAAGATTTTACTATCTGCGGAATTACATCGCCGCTTCTTTCAATCAAAATTGTATCGCCCAGCATTAAATCTTTTTCTTTGATGTACTCTTCATTGTGGATTGAGATGCTGCCCACGGTAACGCCACCTACCAGCACCGGCTCAATTTTGGCAACGGGTGTAACGGCACCTGTGCGGCCCACCTGAAACTCAACCGCCAGTAATTTGCTTGTTCCCTGGCGTGCCTTAAACTTAAAAGCTATGGCCCAGCGGGGATGATGCGATGTCATGCCCAACCGGTCCTGCAGATTAAGGTCATTTACTTTTATCACCATGCCGTCAATTTCGTAACTCAGGTTATCCCGTTCTTTTTCAAAATCGTGTACATGTTTTATTACTCCATCAAT
>JBKJLT010000306.1:0-3183 GCA_046596765.1 Ferruginibacter sp.
CTGGAGCAGTTTAAAAAAGTAAAAAAAGAAAGAAGTAAAAAATAATCATTAAAAATTAAAAACTAAGCGATATGCCAAATCCAAAAAGGCGCCACTCACAACAACGCAGTGCAAAAAGAAGAACACATTATAAGGCAAGCGAGCCAACATTGAGTGTTGACACAACAACCGGCGAAACACATGTACGTCATCGTGCTCATGTAAGCGAAGGGAAATTATTCTACAAAGGAAAATTAGTAGCAGAAAAAGCTCCGCTGAAAGCATAATATTTTTCAAAGTATCAATTCTAAGTCCGAAATTCGTTAAAGCGGGTTTTAGACTTAGAATTTTTGCATTTATAGAAGTCTGTAAGTTTTTTACAAGTAAGCTCTTTAATAATAAGAATCTTTTTCTCAGCTTCGCTGCGAAAAAGGTTAGCCACAAAGACACAAAGGAAAAATGCGCAGCATTTTGCAACTTAGTGCCTTGGTGACTTTGTCCACAGGATCCTGCGGATGGCTAAATCAATTTTTGCAAAAAAATTGTTCCTGTATCTTTTAAAAACCTTGTTATTATCAGCTTTTAGAGAAACTCCGCAAAACTAAAAAGCAATTAAATGAATATAGGACTGGATATGATGGGTGGCGATTTTGCTCCGCTGGAAGCAGTGAAGGGAGCATCTGAATATTTAACCACCGCAGCCGCTGATATTCACCTTACTTTAATTGGCGATGAAACACAGATTAACACCCACCTTGTAGATTACCCCATTCCTGCCGGTAAATTTACCGTTGTACATGCCGCCGAAGTTATAGGCATGCACGAACATCCCACCAAAGCACTTAAAGAAAAACAAAACTCATCTATTGCTATCGGTTTTCAGTTGCTGGCAATGGGTAAAATGGATGCCTTCATAAGTGCAGGTAATACTGGCGCTATGATGGTGGGCGCTTTGTTCAGCATTAAAACAGTTGAAGGTTTACTGCGGCCAACCATTGGCGGTTATATGCCACGGGAAGATGGTACACTTGGCTTGTTGGTTGATGTTGGCCTTAATGCAGATTGCAAGCCCGAAAACCTGAACCAGTTTGCAGTGCTTGGTTCGTTGTTTGCTAAACACATTTTAAATTTTGAAAACCCCAAAGTTGGTTTAATAAATCTGGGCGAAGAGGAAGGCAAAGGCAATATACTTACACAAGCCACTTATCCCCTGCTTGCAGCAAACAAGCAGATAAATTTTGTTGGCAATATTGAAGGCCGCGACATTTTACTAACCAAAGCCGATGTATTGGTTTGCAATGGTTACACCGGCAACGTGGTTTTAAAACTGGCCGAAAGCATTTACGACATCAGCCGCCGCCGCAATATGGATGATGAATATTTTAACCGTCTTAATTTTGAGCAGTACGGCGGCGTACCCATATTGGGCGTAAATAAACCGGTAATCATTGGCCACGGCATCTCTCACGCCCAGGCATTTATAAACATGATACGCATTGCGCAACGCATGTTAGATACCGATCTTTTAGGGAAAATGAAAGACAGTTTTTTGAGCCAGGCTTAGGATTGCTATGTGGCTGCGGTGGCGTCGCACTCTTGTACAGTAAAGCTTTATTGGGCTTTTATCTTAGCGTAAGCTTTCTTTTTAAACTATTTTTTCGCCGATGCAGGCGTCGTATCTCACACTAAAGTCCACTATCCATCTGCTGACGGTAAAGATTTTTATCTACCAAAATTTGATTATTTTTAATTCAGGGCTTGCTAAAACATCGTCCTTTAAATGTTTATGGAGGGTTTAAATATTATGCTCATATTCAATCCTAATCACTTCAAGGAAATGTATTACCAAAGTAATAAGGAAAATATTTTCAAATACAAACCAACACAAACTGCAATTCTTTATTGCCTTTTAACAGCTTTAATAACTTTCATCATTTTTCTTGCTTCCTTTTAAAAACCTGGGATTAGCTGGCTTATAGTTCTTGGTTCTATCATTTTTTTGTTTACAGGCTTAAATGCGATTTATGTAGTTACCAAACATCTAAATTGGAAAAGTAGTATTGAAAAATTTTTAAAAGAAATGACAGCTTATAAATCTCACCAATTAAAGCTCACATTAGCAGCTCTGGAATTAATTCAGGATTCTACAATTACCCTAGAAAGATGGGAAAATATTAAATCTGCACAAATTTTTGATGATCATATCATGTTATGCAAATCAGATGGTCCTGCATTTATTTTTCCGGCAAAATCAATGACAGCTGATGAATTTTTTAAGTTAAGAAATTTTATCATTAATAAAATAACTATCCCTGTTGAAGAATAGTACTTTCATGAAAGCTCTACTATCAGCATGAAAGTTAAATAAATGCCCGTAAAACAAAATATAGAATTCAAAAGTTTGCCAATTATTAATACGAATTGCAAAATGAAACTAACAAAACAAAAATATGAAAATCTTTTAGCCAACATTGGTACTGCAATTGAGCAGGCAAGGCAAAATGCTGTAAGGGCAATTAACACAGAACTAGTAAAGGCTAATTGGGAAATTGGCAGACACATAGTAGAATATGAGCAGCGTGGGCAGGAACGTGCAGAGTATGGAAGTGACCTGCTGACAAGGCTTTCAAAAGATTTAAGGCAGCGTTATGGTACAGGATTTGGCAGACGCAACATTCTGGATATGCGTAGGTTTTACATTGCTTATCAGAAATGGCAGACAGTGTCTGCCAAATTGAGCTGGAGTCATTACATTGCATTAATTGGCGTTTCAGACGATAGAGCAAGAAAGTTTTATGAAAAGCAAACCCTCAACGAAAACCTTTCTGTAAGGGAATTAGAAAGGCAAATTGACTCTTCGTTATTTGAACGGCTTGCACTAAGCAAAGACAAAAAAGGCGTTTTACAACTTTCAAAAAAGGGGCATATTATCTCTCATGCAACAGAAGCAGTTAAAGACCCGTATGTACTGGACTTTCTGAAAATAACGCAAAGCCATAAAATGACAGAGAAAGGCCTGGAACAAAAAATTATAAATAACCTGTAGATGTTTTTACTTGAATTGGGTAAAGGATTTGCATTTGTGGCCAGGCAATACAGGATATCTCTCCGCAATAAACACTACTCTATTGATCTTGTGTTTTATCACCGCATTTTAAAATGCTTTATACTGATAGACCTTAAAATAAGAAATGTTACTCATGG
>JBKJLT010000415.1:0-17029 GCA_046596765.1 Ferruginibacter sp.
TCCAGCAAACGCAGATAACGCGGCGGATTAAAAAAGTGCGTACCACAAAAATGCTTTTTAAAATCGTCGCTTCTGCCTTCCGTCATCATGTGTATGGGAATGCCCGAAGTGTTAGATGTAATTAATGTACCGGTTTTGCGGTATTTTTCTACATCTGTAAAAACCAGTTGCTTTATATCCAGCCTTTCAACCACCACTTCAATCACCCAATCGCAATCGGCTATGTCTTTCATGTTATCGGTAAAGTTGCCGGTGGTAATTTTTTTAACCACGTCTTTATTATAAACGGGCGATGGGTTTGATTTTATGGCTGCCGAAAGTGCACCATTTACTATTTTATTTTTCTCTGCCGGTTTTGCATCGGCAGGTAAATCCTTTGGCTGTACATCCAGCAACAATACCTTTAAACCTACTCCTGCAAAATGACAGGCTATGCGGCTACCCATTACACCGCTACCTAAAACGGCTACTTTTTTTATTATTCTTTTCGACATGGTTGAAATTAGTTAGTTAAACAACTATTTGATAAATCGAAATTAAGACATTTGTATTTAAGCGGAAAATAAAAACCAGAAGTTAATACTGTTATGGTTTAAGCAGGATTAAAATTGATTTATCGGCAATCAACTTCTTTTGAAACAGATAATTTACCAGGCTGAAAGCGGAATTATCTATCCAGGTTAAAGCAGGGTATTGGGGAAAGTAATGACTGAGATAACTGGATTGAAAATAATATCCGGACAATGCGTTGATCTTTGATTTGCTTATCACCGATGCCATGCTATCGGCCCAAACATTCATTTGGGTTGTATCTATTTTGTAAGGGTTGAAAAAAGGGGCATAATAGGAAGTAAAGAAACTGCTGTCGCTAAATGCTGATAAGAGGTCGGCCCTCCCCGATTCTACCAATATCTTATTGTGCAGATAATATTTATTGCGCAGTGCTATTAATGAAAATAAAATTGAGTCTGCATTTGAATTATCCAGATTTTTTATATCGAGCCAGATGCTGGCCTGCATTTTCTTTTGCTGATACAACTGTAACAAATTTTCGAGACTATAACCGATGCCTTTATCAGCATCATGATGCACATTAAAAGATCTGGTCACTGTATCAAAATAGATATCGCATTCAAACCCTGCATCATCCTGATTAAGCCCGTTCATACGTTCTTTAGTATTAACTCCTTTCTTCCAGCTTTTATCTTTATTGATGAGGATACTTTTGCTTTGCGGCAGCAGTGTTTGCTGTTTAACGTCTGTAAATTCTTTTGGAAATAAAATCCTTGTTTGTCCTTTATGCTGCAGCACATCAACCAGCAGGTACAGCCCTGTAATAAGGGCCATTAGCTTATATTTGTTTTCTGCAATCCACTTCAGCATGAACAGTAACGGTTTTATGAAATTTAACCACTTATCATTTTCAGGTAAGGCTATTTGGCCAAACAACAAACCCTTTATCCGGTTTCTTTTTGGCTTGTTATTGATATATTCCGTTTTAAAAATAATATTTTATCAGTACAACCAGTCATTATTATTTACAGGAGCAGCAACCGACACTACTGTGCCTGAAAAGCTGCAACTGATCAAATGGTCTCTCACCGAGGACATGCTTACACTGCTTGGCATCAATTCTTTTCTATTATTCGTACTGACAGTGGTAAAATTTTCAACAGAAAAAATTTCACCGTGGCTAAATGTCCCGCTTGCATGGCTTGTTATTCCTTTTTTTGCTTTGGTAAACAGCTTTGCACTGATCCTTAACCTGGCTGATATATTTTATTTCAGGTTTCATTTTCAGCGGGCAAATATGGATTTGCTGTATGTACTCGATCATCCATTGAACCGGTTGATGCAGCAGCATTTTTATATAATCTTTATTTTTTTACTGGGCCTTGCCGGTATCATTTTCCTCATGTTCAGGATGCATATTAAATTATTCAGCAGTTTTATAAAAGGAAATAATTGCCGGTTAATTACTGTGATGCTGTTTATTGGCCTGCTGTCATCATTCGCTTTTAGAAATATTTTTACAAAAATTTTGGTGCCCACATACCCGATGGTTCAGTTACAAAGCAACCAATTACCTTTTGTTCAAAATTCGTTTCACACTTTTCTATACTCTTATTTCAGAAACGGAGAAGCAACCCTGCAACAAAATTATATGAGCGATGCTGAAGCGGATTTTTTTATGCCTATCAGAAAAAAACTCAACATCAGCAGCACACAGGCCGGCAAAAAAAACATAGTGCTTTTCATTATGGAGAGTGTGCCTTACGAGTTTTTCGATTCAACCAGTGCCTATAAAGTAAGCATGCCCTTTTTTGATTCGCTGTTACACAAAAGCAGCTTCTTCAAAAATGCGTTTTGCTACGATCATCAGTCCACCAGTGGAATAACGGCCATACTCGCCGGCATTCCAACCCTGTCCGATATTCCGGTTTATCACTCATCTCACATAAACATGCCCATTACACATATAGGATCGGCATTAAAAAAAATGAACTACCAATCGCTGTTTTGCATTGGGGACGAGTACGATAATTTTGGGTTTGCCAAATGTGCAAACTGGCTGGGCTTTGATAAATGTTACAGCAAAGAAGATATACCCGGTTATAAAAGTTTACCGGAACATAGTATGGGTTTACAGGACGAATATGTACTTGATTTTTTTCTGCAAAAAATAAAACAGCAGCAACAACCATTCTTTGGGGTTCAGTACAATATCTCTACACATTTTCCTTACGATATTCCTGCAAACTTTGCGAAGCAAACACCTGTATCTTACACCCCTCCAATGAAAGCTATGCAATATTATGATCATAGTTTGCAACAATTTTTTAATGCTGCAAAAACCGAACCCTGGTTTGCCAATACAACATTTATTTTCTGCTCCGATCACTGGTTATTTCCACAGGGAAAACTTGGTTCATACACCCCTGTTTCTGCTTATCGCATACCAATCATTATTTATGACCCTTCGGTAAATAAAAAGAAAGTCGTTACTAAACTTGCAAGTCAGTTTGATATAGCACCAACTATTTTAGCCGCTACAGGCTACAGCGACAGCATCATCGCTTATGGAAATAATTTATTCGACAGCAGTTCATTCAACGACTGTGTTTTTTCCAGATCGGGCAATACTTTATACCAGGTTACCGACAGCAGTTATATTTTAGGTTTTAATACGATTAACAACAGAGCCGAGTTTTTATACAACTATAAAAAAGATATTCATTTAACCCAAAATCTTTCAGCAGATAAAAATTCATCGCTGATTTTAAATAGCCTGCTGATAAGGATGAGGGCTTTTCTTCAAAAAGCAAATACGCAATATAACAGCAATACATTTAAATAAATTAAGGCCCGCTAAGCGGGCCTTAATTTTATGAATTCTATACGCTGTTATTCTAATTCTAATCTTCAAAATATTCCATCAAATCGCTCTTTACGTAGCCCCATTTACCTGCAGCATTTTTTACCATTACAAACTCACCCCCTTTTACTGGTACAACCTCCGTAAACCTCGGTAATAAAACATTGTTATTTAAAAAAACATAGCCTTTGTAAATATTGCTGGCCGTTATTATAAAGCCACCACCGGTACTGTCATACATAACATCAGAGTACACTGGTTCTACAATATTATTGTACTTAGTGTCTTTAATACCTGTTTGCCCATTTTTAGTAAAAATAAAATAGGTGTTGCCATTTGCAGCTTTAATATCCTGAATCTTTGAATTTTCCACTGCAAAATAAGGCGAACCCGTGCCGAATAAAATACCTTTTGCTCCGTTTTTCTCAACTTTCAGGTAAACCATCGGCCCAATGTTAATCTTCTCGATTGATGAATATTCAAAAGGCACAATTACATCAAACTTTTTATTAAAAACCCCGTAGCTATTGTTTCTTGAAGCGATATAATAACTTTCTTCCGCATTATCTATTATTTTATAGTCGCCGGTTATCTTATCAAACAAATCAGTTTTTTGAATAGTACTGTAGTTAGATACTACTGTAACCGTAGCTGGCTTGTCGTTATCAACAACAACATTATCATTTATTGCCGGGCATTTAGTTAACTGCTTTCCTTTTGTATCAATACATATTTCATAACCATTTGACTGTAATGAAGCTCCGGCAAACAGCACCGTTTTTTGTGTAGCGGGTGCTTTTTCTTTTGGGTTTGGTTTTGTATCCGATCCATAAAAGCCAAATTGAAATGATTTAGCAGTAAAAAATTTGAATGGAATCACCACTTTTCCTTGCTTATTTATGTATCCATATTTGCCCCCCTTCTTTACACTGGCAAATCCCTCATAAAACCTGCGTGCTTCCTGATATTGAGGTTTAATTACTATAGATTTGTCGGGACTTGCATATCCCCATAAATCGCCTTTTCGGTAGGGAATTAACGACATGTCTGCATTCTGTGCAAATACAGGAACTGTAATTGTCAGAAATAAAGCGAGTATTAGATTTTTGCTGTTCATATTTATCAGTTTTAATTCTATTTACAAAAATAGTTCCAAAATTGGGTATAAGCAATAAAACTGTTTCGATTCACCTTCCTGCAGGTAAAAAAAGTATGAATTATGTAATCTTTTATACCACATTTAAAAGAGCTGACGGCTGCGGAATTTAACTTACACTACTTCCGGTATCAATTAAAGTATCGGGATTTACGAAATGCAACATGCCTGCTTTATCTTCTGCCATCAGTATCATCCCCTGGCTTTCAATACCCCTCATTTTACGGGGAGCCAGGTTTGCAACCACTACAACCTGCTTGCCAACAATGTCTTCCGGAATAAAATGCAGGGCAATTCCACTAACAATGGTTCTTGTTTCAGAGCCAAGGTCAACGGTAAGTTTTAAAAGCTTATCCGCCTTCTCAACTTTTTCAGCAGAAAGAATAGTTCCAACTTTCAAATCAATTTTTGCAAAATCGTCGAAACCGATTTCAGTTTTAAGAACAACCGCTTCTGGTTTAACAGCTTCTGCTTCCGGTTTTTTTTCTTCCATTTTAATTTTTTCGCTTTTAATTTTTAATTTCTCAACCTGGGCTTTTACTTCCTCATCTTCTATTTTTCTGAAAAGTAATTCAGGTGGCCGTAAAGAGTAACCAACGCTTACTAATTTAGCTTTGCCTGCATTTTCCCAGTCGAGCATTTTATCTACCACTTTAAGCATATAGCATATTTTCTTTGCTGCAAATGGTAAAAACGGGTTAATAAAGATGGCGAGATTTGCCGTAAGCTGCAGACAAATATGCAAACAGTTATCAATTATTTTTTGAGCTGAAGGGTCAGCTTCCAATGTTTTTGCAACAATCCAGGGTTGCTTATCCTGCATGTATTTGTTTCCTTTACGGGCTATATTAATCACTTCATACAATGCATCCCTGAATTTATACGCCTCAATTAAATTTTCAATACTTGTTTTGGTGTTTTGAATTTCTTCAAACATTTTTTTATCGGCATCATCCAGCATATCAACATGCAGTGGTGGCACTTTTCCCTTGCACAATTTATGCATCAGCACTAAAGCCCTGTTTACAAAATTGCCAAAAATTGCCACCAGCTCGCTATTCACCGCATCCTGAAAACCCTTCCAGGTAAATTCACTGTCTTTTGTTTCTGGTGCAATCTGTGTTAAATAATACCGCAATGCATCCACCATCTGATCGCCGCCGTTTTCGGGCTTTACAAAATCATTTATGTAATCATCCATCTCAATGCTCCATCCACGGCTGGTACTCATCTTATCGCCTTCCAGATTCATAAACTCGTTGCTGGGTACATTATCAGGCAAAATATTACCATGCAGTTTCAGCATTACCGGAAAAATAATTGCGTGAAAAACAATATTATCCTTGCCAATAAAATGAACGAGTTTAGTATCGTGGTTATACCAATAAGGTTTCCAATCTTTGTTGTTATCTAAAGCCCATTGCTTGGTTGCACTGATATACCCAATGGGTGCATCAAACCAAACATAAAGCACTTTTCCTTCTCCGCCACTCACATCGCCTGGAACCGGAATGCCCCAATCCAGATCTCTTGTTACTGCTCTTGGTTGCAAACCCAGGTCCATCCAGCTTTTACATTGGCCAAGTACATTTATTTTCCAGTCATCTTTATGTTCGTTTAAAATCCACTCTCTTAAAAATGCTTCATGCTTATCTAAAGGCAAAAACCAGTGTGTAGTTAATTTTTTTGTTGGAGCATTACCACTTAAAGTACTGCGTGGGTTTATCAATTGATCCGGACTTAAGGACGTACCGCATTTTTCGCACTGATCGCCGTAGGCGTTTTCATTTCCACAAACCGGGCAGGTGCCAACGATGTAACGATCTGCTAAAAAACTTTTAGCTTCTTCATCATAAAACTGTTCAGTTTCTTTTTTTAACAGGTCGCCATTATTATTCAGCATTGTAAAAAACTCCTGTGCTGTTTCATGGTGTATAGGTTCTGATGTACGGTGATAAATATCGAATGAAATACCCAGGTTGGCCATATTGCTTTTGAGCATGGCGTGGTATTTATCTACAATTTCACGGGGTGTTGTATTTTCCTTCAGGGCCTGTATGGTAATGGCAGCACCGTGTTCATCGCTGCCGCATACATATACCACATCTTCTTTTTTAGCACGTAAATAACGTACATAGATATCGGCAGGCAAATAAGCCCCCGCAAGGTGACCAATATGTTTGGGCCCATTGGCATAAGGCAGGGCCGAGGTAATTAAATATCGTTGGGGTTTGTTCATTGCGGTGCAAAAATACC
Source organism: Ferruginibacter sp. (assembly GCA_046596765.1). Classification (GTDB taxonomy): domain Bacteria; phylum Bacteroidota; class Bacteroidia; order Chitinophagales; family Chitinophagaceae; genus Ferruginibacter. Next base: position 6,789 of record JBKJLT010000415.1, read on the forward strand.
TAATCAGCGGTCAATACCGAAATTTGAGTAAATTCATTGTATGAAACGTAAACATTTTCTTTCTTCTTTTATTCCGCTGGCAGCCACATTGGGAGCTGTAGCAAGAGGCAAAACCAGTATTGAGCCTGATTCACCGGTTACCAAACCTCCCTATTTAAAGCCAGGCGATACCATTGGCATTTGCTGCCCTGCAGGATTTATGAAGACGGAAGATGTACAACCTGCTTTGCTTAAACTTACTGAATGGGGTTTTAATACAAAGGTTGGTACCACCATTGGCAAAAAAGATTTTACTTACGGCGGTACCGATGATGAACGGCTGCAGGATCTGCAGCAAATGCTTGATGACAAAAGCATTAAAGCCATTCTTTTTGCAAGAGGTGGTTATGGTGGCGTACGCATTATTGACCGTCTGAATTTTAAAAAATTTGACCAGAATCCTAAATGGATAATAGGGTTTAGCGATGCTACCGTTTTTCATTCGCACATCAATGAAAAATACAGGGTGGCAACTATTCATTCAAAAATGTGCAACAGTTTTCCCAGCGACTGGGCATATGCCGAACCTGCACAAAAGGAAACCATCGAATCTATAAACAAATGTTTGAAGGGAGAAAGGATGAAATATCTTTTTACACCCAACGAAAAAAACAAGACCGGCCTGGCAGTGGGCGAACTGGTGGGTGGCAATTTAAAAACACTGGAATCGCTGGCAGGCAGCGCATCCGACATACATACAAAAGATAAAATTTTATTTGTAGAAGATACCGGCGAATATTTGTACAGCATTGACCGTATGTTCTGGAATTTAAAACGCACCGGCAAACTGGATAAGTTAAAGGGTTTAATCATTGGCGGTTTTAAAATTAAACCTGATGACGTTGGCGAAGAATTTGGTAAAACCATTGAAGATATTGTGCTGGAAAAAGTAAGTGAATATAATTACCCGGTTTGTTTTGATTTTCCGGTGGGGCACCAGAAAAATAATTTTGCATTGAAGTGTGGTGTAATGCATACATTGGGAGTTCATTTAAACGAATGCAGGCTTACTGAAGTCTAAATATTTTGTATATTTGGTAAAATGAAAACACTATGGCAACCGAATTAGTTGAAAAAAATTTTGTAACAATAAAGGTTTCAAAAAAAATAGGACCAGTAGGTATTAACAGGGTTAAAGCTTTTGTGAAGTCATTAGAAGCTCAGAATGGTAAGCCTAAAAAGTTGAACCAAAAAATAATTAATGAGCTTTCCAGAGAAATAAGTAAAGCAGCCTGGGAAAAATTGAAACAAAAAAGAGGGTTTACTTTTAAATGACCATTATAGTTGATACAAATGTTATTATAAGTGCCTCTTTAAATGCCAGAGGCGAACTTTTTCAAATCCTCACAAACACTTATACAGATTTAGATTTTGCCACTCCTGACTTTGCCCTTAAAGAGACTGTAAAACATCAAACCGAAATTTGCAAAAAATTAAAAAGAAGCCTTTTACTTTTTCAACATAATTTATCGGTACTGCTAAATCATTTAATTATTCTTCCAGATGAATATCTATCAGAAATAAATATGCAGGAAGCTGAAACAATGACTGCCAGCATTGATATTGACGATACCATTTTTGTGGCCTTCGCTATGGCATTAGATTCTCTTTTATGGACAGGAGACCTGAAACTGTATAAGGCACTACGCCGTAAGAGATTTACAAATGTAATTTTAACCAAAGAATTAAAACTAATATTAAAAGGTTTATGATAAAAACACCTCCTTACTTAAAAAAAGGCGATACCATTGGCATAACCTGCCCGGCTGGTTATATGGCTACAGAAAAAGCACAGATTTGTATCAATACTTTACAAAGCTGGGGCTTTGAGGTGATAGTGGGCAAAACACTGGGCAGCAAATCGAAAAACTATTTCAGCGGCACCGATGAGGAACGAGGGGATGAACTGCAGGCCATGCTGGATGATGAAAATATTAATGCAATTCTTTTTGGCCGGGGTGGTTATGGTATGGGCCGGATTATTGACGGGCTGGATTTTACCAAATTTAAAAAGAAACCAAAATGGGTTATTGGCTACAGCGATATTACCGTTTTACATGCTCACCTATTCACAAAAATAAAAGTAGCATCGCTGCATGCGCCCATGGCTGCTGCTTTTAATGAAGGAGAAAATGAGTTCATCCAATCTTTACACAATGCCATAAAAGGCAAAAAAGCAAAATACAGTTGCGCTGCAAATTCATTCAACAAACAAGGCTCCGCTACCGGCGAATTGGTTGGCGGCAATCTTTCTTTACTGGCAAATATAACCGGCACAGCATCTGACATAAACACAAAAAATAAAATTTTGTTTTTAGAAGATATTGGTGAACAGATTTACAGTATTGACCGTATGCTATACCAATTAAAGCGCAGCGGCAAATTTGATAACCTGGCAGGACTTATCATTGGCGGCTTTACCGATATAAAAGATACTGAGCGGCCGTTTGGAAAAACGGTGTATCAAACCATTCAGGAAATTGTTTCGGAATACGACTATCCGGTTGCTTATGGATTTCCGGTAAGTCATGGCACTGAAAACTATGCTTTAAAAATTGGCGTGCAATACATATTAAAAGTTGGCAAATCAAAAACACAGTTAACGGAGACTTAATAAACTGTCAAGTTTTTTTCTGAATAAATCAAAATCATTCAGGTTGTGATGGGTTCCTTTATCAATGGTAACAAACTCATCGGTTGGTTTTAAAACTTTCTTTAACCTTACAGCATTACGGTATGGTATTACGCCATCATCATTGCCATGAAAAATGCTTACCGGATATTTTACATCGGCTAAAAACTCATTTGTGGGTATTTTATAAATACTCATTTTACCCGTTGGGTAAATGGGCGCATAGCAACTGAACAGCGATGGTATGCTGTAATAGGGCGTTTCAAGTATCAGCCGTTTGTTGTTGGTTTCGGAGGCAACATAGGATGCAATACCGCTACCAAAAGATTTGCCGTAAAGGATAATACTATCGGCACCATATTTTGAGGCTGCCATTTTTCTTATCTGCAGGCCTTGCTCAAACATTTTTTTCTCTGTTCTTTCGCCGGTGCTTTTTCCAAAACCGGGATAATCTTCCATCCACACTTCGTAACCGTGTTTGGTAAAGTTGCCGGCAAATTTTGCATACCGTTCTATATTTTCTTTATTGCCATGATAATAAATAACCACCCCTCTCCTTACCGTATCAGCCGGAAAAAATTTGATCATATTGATGGTATCGGTACTGTTGAAAGGAATATTTATCTCTTCAAAAGGAACTTTAAAGTGATACACATAAGCATTGGAAAATTTTTCCGGATGAAATAAAAAGCGTTCCTGTAGGTAAAATAAAGCAATGCCGATAAGGCAATACAACAGCACAATTATTTTAAGCCAGCGGAAGACTTTTTTTCGATTCATGGAAGACAAAGTTATGGGTTTGGAGTTTAGGAGTTTAGGGTTCAGGAGTTTAAGAGTTTAGGGGTTGGGAGTTTAGAGTTTAGGTGCTATTTATAAAGCTCCTTTGACTGAAGAAATTATCAATTATCCCTGTCTCGCCGACAGGCAGGCATTAGTTAATTATCCATTAGTATTGCAAAATATCCCTGATAAAATTATGATACTCTGGAAAAGATGGCAGGTTATTGTGACCGCCGCCGGGAATACGAATGAGCGTTATTTTACGTGGATTAAGCTCTTGTAGTTTAACACTGTTACTAATTGGCAGCAGCCAGTCTTTGGTGCCATGCAAAATATAGGTATGGCAGTTTACTTTCATTATCCACCTATCGGTACGCATGTGGTAACGCAATACATATTTTACAGGCAATATTGGTAAAAAACGTTCCACTGCTTTTTTAAAACTGAAGTAAGGTGCATCTAAAATTAAATAACGTGGTTTATTTTCGCTGGCTACCTTAGCAGCAAAGCCGCTGCCCATGCTGCGGCCATAAACTATCATGTGATTTTCGTTGTATCTGGCAGCCAGTGTTTCATATACAAACTGCATATCGCTCAGCATATCTTTTTCGTTGCGCTTGCCGGTACTTTTGCCAAAGCCACGGTAATCTACCAGCACCACATCGTATTTATAGCGGTAAAAATCAACTGCGTATTTGCTCCAGCCTTTAATGCTTCGGCTGTTGCCATGAAAATACAGTACAAGGCCAAGGGGTTTATCAACTGTAAAATGCAGGCCATTTATCCGTACACCAGGTTCCACATCAAAAAACAATTCTTCAAAAGGCACATCGTACTTATAAATGAAATCCTGCTTTAGTTTTTCGGGCTTAAATATAAATTTCTCCTGTACAAAATAAGCAATAATGGAAAGGGCTGCAATGCCGGTTATAATATAGAGAGCAAGTTGAAGCAAGTAGCAGTTTTGGGTTTTGTGTTATGGGTTTTGGGTTATTGCACCCTGTTAAATTAAGGATTCTTACACAAACTCAAATACATTAAACCTTTACCAACAAAATTATCTGCTGTCGTGAAAAATAACAGCATTATTCAACACAAAACTCAAAACCCTTAACCCATAACCTTTACTCTTCCTCATCTGTATAAACTCTGTTTAGTTTTAATTTACTTACCGGTGCAATTATCAGTGGAAATTTTTCTACCTGCACCGTATTCTGCTCCAGTCCAAATCCTTTTTCTTCGCTGAGGGAGGCTTCCTTAAGCCAGAAATAAAATTTCATGATTATCCTTTCAAAAAACGGCAGTTCATTATCCTGGCTCAGGAATTTTTCCATTACCACAAAACGGAAATCGCCCACTACGTTATTACGCTGCTGACTTTCGTAACGGCTGGTAACATTCACTTCACGGTTGGCTACCAGGTCTTCTACCACTTTTTTAAACATGAGGTTAATACGTGGTGCCATACGGAACCCAAGCCTGAACTCTACCCGGATAATATCGTTAGGTATAATATGCTCAACAGAATATTCGCAGGTGTAAGGATCATCCATGGTATCTACATGCACAAACCAGAAAATATCGGCCCGTTTTGGTTTACCGCTTAGTATGCTGTAAATAATTTTATGTTCAATTTCTTTGGGGTTATTGGCACTGGTTAAATACACCAGGTGTGTGGCATATTTGGGCACGGTGGTATCGTTGCTCAGTTCTTCCAGTTTAGGTACATACTCTTCAAGCCGTACAAATTCAACATAGCGGTTTTTAATTTTGCGTGCCCTATACCAGATATACATTACTGCAAATAAGGCACCGCCAACAATTAAAGTAACATAACCTCCATGCGGAAATTTATCGAGGTTGGCAATTAAAAAACTCACTTCTATTGTTAAAAACACACCCAGAAATAAGTAAATTAAAAAAGGCTTTACCCGGTGCAGCACCATAAAATTGGCAACCAATATAGTAGTAGCCAGCATACATAAAGTAATGGCCAAACCATAAGCAGCACCCATTGCACTGGAGGTTTGAAAATACAGTACAATGCCTACACAACCCACAAACAACAGCATATTTATGCCCGGCACAAATAACTGGCCCTTGGCTTCGGTGGGGTAATTGATCTTCATTTTAGGCCAAAGGTTAAGGCGGATAGCTTCGCTTATTAATGTAAACGAGCCGCTTATTAAAGCCTGGCTGGCAATAATGGCTGCAGCGGTGGCAATAACAATACCGGGTATAAGGAACCAATCGGGCATTAAGGCATAAAATGTTTTGCTTTCAAAAACTTTGCCCGACTGATTTTGTAAAAGCCATGCGCCCTGGCCAAAATAGGTTAATAGTAAACAGGTTTTCACGTAGATCCATGACTTGCGGATATTACCCCGGCCGCAATGCCCAAGGTCGCTGTACAGGGCCTCGGCACCGGTTGTACACAAAAACACAGCACCCAACAACCAGAAACCTCCGGGGTAATGGCTTAAAAATTTATACGCATAATACGGATTAAGCGCTTTAAAAATACTCCAGTTATCGGAAATATGTGAAATACCCAACACGGCCAGCATTAAAAACCAGGCAAACATAATAGGCCCAAACATTTTACCAATACTTAAGGTACCAAACTGCTGCATAAAAAATAAAACAGCCATTATGGCAATTACTATTATTATCACAATACGGGTCGTATAATCTTCAATAAATTGCTGACGCTGTACAAGATCGGTTATTGCATTTATTTTATCGTGCGGCAGAAAAAAATCGAAGAAGCTGGTAATCTTTAAACCTTCAACTGCCGATGTAACAGAGATGGGTGGGGTTATCATACCATCGGCCAGCAGGGCAGCACCACCAATCATGGCAGGCAATACTAACCATTTGCGCCTGCGCCGTACCAATGTATATAAAGAAAAAATACCTCCCTCTCCGCGGTTATCGGCCTGTAAAGTAAGTATTACGTATTTGATGGTGGTTTGCAACGTAAGTGTCCAGATGATACAACTTAATGACCCAAGAATTAAAAGTTCAGAGATAACCCTGCCGTGAATGATCTCATCAAAAACGTAAAGCGGAGAGGTACCAATATCGCCGTAAATAATTCCTAAAGCAACCAACAGGCCGGCTGCGGAAACCTTGTTAACTTGTTTTGACACAGAAAAAAATTAAACCTTTGTCAGGGTAATTATAAAATATTATGGAAGCTGAATTTGCCATTGTTAAAATGCAGGTACAAATGTAGAAGTAAAACGGAAATACAAGGGAAATTATTTTTAATGTTTACACATAGGAAGCATGAGGAGTTTAAGGTAATCAATAATGGCATTCCAAAAATTCTTTTAAATACAAGGAAATTAAACTGATTGGCGCCCGGGCCGGAGTTTTACTTTTGCCTTTTGTTATAAAGAAAGCCGGGGTTTAAAGTCCGGCTTTCTTTTTATTCACAGCGTCTGGTATTAACCGGTGCTGTTATTTATTTACTTTTATAAATGGTTATTTCCACCCTGCGGTTTAACCAGTCCTGGTGTGTATCATAAGGCCTTGATGAACCATAGAATGCTATCTTCATCCTGTTTTTTGTAATACCATAACTCTGTAAATAATCCCTGGCAACATTGGCACGGTCCTGCGAGATGAGCAAGTTGTATTTCTCAAGCCCGAAATTATCGGCGTGGCCTTCAATAGTTATCATCAGGGTCTTATCGGCCTTTAATTGATTAACAATCTGACCCAGTATGGCAAAAGCTTCGCTGGTAATATTGGCTTTATCAAAATCAAACCTGATAAAATAAGTCATGGAATCACCTGATGAACGTATAAGTTTACCACCATCCAGTATTTGCCTGGGGCAGCCGTCGTTGGCGGCGGTTCCTGCTGCATCGGGGCATTTATCATCCTTATCTAAAATACCATCACCATCAGTATCTGTTGGGCCAGCAGGGCAACCACTGTTATCTTTTGTGCCTTTTACTGTAGGGCAATTATCTTCATCGTCATTTACCCCATCACCATCTGTATCTTTTGCGGGGCATCCATTATTCTTAATTGATCCTGCCACGCCCGGGCATTTATCCTCGTTATCTATCACACCATCACCATCCGTATCCGGACAACCACTTAAAGTACCTTTTACATCCGGACAAAGATCAAACATATCAAGAACGCCATCTCCATCAGTATCCTTATCGGTATTAGTATTGGGCTTCGTTGCAGTATCTTTCTTAGGTACTTCCTTTGCAGTATCAGCAGCAGGTATCTCAGCTTTCGGCTCCACTTTTTTAGCTTTTTTATGCTGACCAAAACCAATGGAATAGAACATAAAATCATCCTTTATACCATCGGTGAGGGCCATCTTCCATTGTGCCTGTACAAAAAGATAAGCACCGCTGTTGAAATGAAACTGCAGGCCAACACCTACAGGCGCATATACCACCAGTTGCCGCCCGAAATAGCCTGCACCAATACCCGCCGTTAAAAAAGGATTAATGGCGCGGCTTTCTTTAAAAGCTTTTGCATGTAGCAACAGATCCAGTTGGGGCGTAAAAGAGGCTTTACCAATACTGTCGCCTTTTACATACAAAGCCGGAAAATTTGAAAAAGTACCTGCAAAATTGCTCGAAAAATCAAAGTGTGAACCCAGGCCCTTCCAGTAACTTACGCCGAAGCCGAATGAGCTGTTACCTGACTTAAAAAGGTCTTTACGGTTAAAGGCATAGCTTATGGAGGAATCTTTTACGGCTTTAACAAAGCCATAATCGGAGTAATTAGCACTAAAAGAAAGTATTCCTTTCTTTTTATCGGTTTTATTTGTTGCTTTTTTTTGCCCGTACACAAGGGTTGTACTTAAGCAAAGTAACAGGGTTATTTTTAAGAATTTAAGGTGCATGCAGTTAGTATTTTGTTTTATTAGAATGGATATGAATAAGTTGGTTATAGGTTTAAGCTGTTAAATCTCAATGCAATGTAAAAATATATCCTTACATACACAATTTTTATATAGAAAATGTAGTTTTATCAAAGGCAGCAATGCCCTGTTTTATCCAATTTATCCAACATTCATGAAACCTATCGCCGCTATGCCTGGTTTAAATAAAACTATACTCAGGCAGAGTTATATCGTATTTATCTTACTGATCTCCTTCAGTTTCAGCAGCAAAAGCCAGGTTACAGCAAATTTTTCGGCATCACCTACTTCGGGCTGTTCGCCCCAGGTTGTAAATTTTACCGACCTGTCAACCGGCAACCCCATTTACTGGAAATGGGATTTGGGTAATGGCACCATCTCATTTTTACAAAATCCATCGGGCACTTATTTTACACCCGGCCAATACACAGTAAAATTACTTGTAGAAGATGGTCTGGGCAATAAAGATTCAATTACAAGAACACAATACATAAACGTTTTTCCAATTCCTGTCGTTAATTTTTCGGCAACACCGGTATCAGGTTGCGTACCACTAACCGTTCAGTTTACCGATTTAAGTACTGCAGCCGGTTCTTCCATTACAAGCTGGCTGTGGGATTTTGGTGATGGCACTACCGGTACAATTAAAAATCCTGTACACACTTATACCGCAGCAGGAAATTACAATGTTACTTTACGGGTTACCACTATATCCGGCTGTTCAAAAACATTAACCCGAAACAATTATATAATTGCAAGCAATGGTGTAACTGCTGCTTTTACCAATACTGCTGTAACGGGTTGCACCCTGCCGGTTACCATTGTGTTTACCAATACATCATCGGGCCCCGGCACTTTATCGTACCTGTGGAATTTTGGCGATGGATTTACATCTACGGTACAAAACCCATCGCATACTTATACAACTCAAGGCAGTTTTACGGTGACCTTAAGAGTTACCAGCAGCACCGGCTGTATTACCACACTGGTAAGGCCCAATGCAGTTGTAATTAATTTTATTAACGCCAGTTTTAACAGCCCGGCAAACGGTTGCATTAATGATCCCATCAGCTTTACAAACACTTCTGCCCCAACGCCCACGTCGGTGTTTTGGGATTTTGGAGATGGTACCAATTCAACAACACTGAGCCCTGTAAAACCCTACACGGCCACCGGTAACTACTTAGTTAAATTAATTAGTTTTTTAGGGCCCTGCTCCGATACCGCCACCCGTTTTATAACCATCAATGCCAAACCAACTGCGTCTTTTTCTGCCGTAAACAGAACTGCATGCCAGCCCCCGTTAATGGTAAGCTTTACCAACACCAGTACATCGTCTGCAACCTATTTTTGGGATTTTGGAGATGGAGGAACTTCTACATTGATGAATCCATCTCACCTGTACACAACCTACGGTTCCTTTAATGTAAAACTGTTTGTTACCAATTTTACAGGCTGCACCGATTCACTCATTTTAAATAATTATGTACAGATTTTACCTCCGCAGGCTTTCATTAATAATTTACCGCAGAGTAATTGTGCACCACTTACCTGGACATTTTCTTCAACCATAACTTCACCCGATCCGGTTGTAAGTTATTTTTGGGACCTCGGTGATGGAACAACATCAACCTTACCAAACCCAACAAACACCTACAACACCGGCTCGTATAATATAACACTGATTATTACCACATTGGGCGGTTGTAAGGATACTATATTTTTTCCTGCCGGTATTGTTGCCGATGATAAACCTGTTGCCAATTTTTCGGCAAACCCAAGGGATGTTTGTGCCAAGTATAATGTAAATTTTTCAGATCAATCAAGCGGAAACATAACACGGTGGTTGTGGAGTTTTGGAGATGGCGGCACATCAACCGATCAAAATCC
>JBKJLT010000432.1:0-3308 GCA_046596765.1 Ferruginibacter sp.
ATTAACCTGGAGGATCTTATCAAAGAAACCGCATTTAATGAAGAACTGAAAGCGAATGTAAAAGCAAGCGGCAGGTGATAGATAGGTAATATTTAATATTGTTGAGCTACATAGCTCAGTATGACAAAACTCTTTGCAATGAAACTAAAATACAAAACATACAACCTCCCTTTCAAACATCCCTTCACCATTTCCAAAGGAACAAAAACGCATCAGCCAACGTTAATTGTTGAACTCGATTTTATGGGCATCAAAGGTTATGGGGAAGCTCCTGCTATCAGTTATTATAATATCACCGTTGAAAAAATGGTAGAAGACCTTGAAAGAAAAAAAATGTTTGTTGAAAAATTTGCATTCTCCGATCCGGAAAGATACTGGCATTACCTGCATCACCTTTTTCCTGCAAACCCTTTCCTGGTTTGTGCTTTGGATATGGCCGGGTGGGATATTTATGGCAAATTAAAAAGAAAGCAGTTGCATGAATTATGGGGACTTGATACCGCAACGGCACCACTTACCGATTTTACCATCGCTATTGATACCATTGAAAACATGGTTGCCAAAATGAAAGAAAAACCCTGGGCAATTTATAAAATAAAAGTGGGAGTGGAAGATGATATTGAAATGGTAACTGCATTGAGAAAACAAACGGACGCAATCTTTAGAGTAGATGCAAATGCCGGCTGGACATTGAAACAAGCCTTACAAAAAATACCTTTACTGAAAGAACTGGGTGTTGAATTTGTGGAGCAGCCTTTGGCAAAAGATGATTGGGACGGAATGAAAGTTTTATATGCACAGTCGGTACTTCCATTGATTGCAGATGAAAGTTGTGTTGCCGAAGCCGATGTTGAAAAATGTTTAAACCATTTTCATGGCATCAATATTAAACTAACCAAATGCAGCGGTATTACACCGGCAAGGCGCATGATAACCAAAGCAAAAGAACTGGGTATGAAGGTAATGGTTGGTTGCATGAACGAGAGTTCAATTGGTACAGCAGCCATTGCACAACTTGCGCCCATGCTTGATTTTGTGGATATGGACGGTCCGCTTTTATTGGCAGAAGATATTGGGGAAGGAGTTGGTTTTGAAAATGGCAGGATATTGTTTAATGATATCGCCGGTTTGGGTATAAAAGTTGAAGCATTTTAAATTTTATTTGGTAGAACAACTCATCAGTCTTTACTTTGTGAGAACAATGAAACAAATAATAAACATACATCATCATCATACTTTACCTGCGGGTAAGCTATTTTGACGTATGTGTAACTAAACATATTCTTTAAAGGGCTTACTGAAAAGTGAGCCCTTTTTAATTGCACTAAATTCAAAAACATGTTAAAGATCGCTATTCAAAAATCGGGAAGATTATACGAGGAGTCTGTAAAACTTTTAAAGGAATGTGGCATTCAGCTAAACAACGGTCATAAACAATTAAAGACCGTCGCCGAAAATTTTCCGCTGGAAATTTATTTTTTACGGGATGATGATATTCCGCAGTATGTGTACGACGGTGTTGCGGATATTGGCATTGTTGGGGAGAATGTATTGCTGGAGAAGGCAAAGGATATTGACCTTGTTTTTCGTCTTGGATTTGGCAAATGCAGGTTGAGTATTGCAGTGCCGAAATCTTTAAAGTATGAATCGCTTAAAGACTTAAATGGATTAAAGATCGCAACTTCTTACGCTGGCATTCTGCAAAAATATCTGGATGAAAACAAGATTGTTGCCGAGATACATGAGATAAGCGGTTCGGTAGAAATTGCACCTGGTATAGGTTTGGCCGATGCTATCTGCGACCTGGTGAGCAGCGGCAGTACTTTATTTACCAACGGACTAAAAGAGGTGGAAGTGATCTTGCAATCAGAAGCCGTATTAGCTGCCAATAAAAATCTGTCGGCAGAGAATGTGGCCCTGCTTGAAAAATTATTGATGCGTATCAACTCGGTTAAAACAGCAAAGAATAACAAATACATCATGCTAAATGCACCCAATGAACAACTGAAAAATATTTTTTCTTTATTGCCCGGTATGAAAAGTCCAACTGTTGTGCCACTGGCAGAAAGCGGCTGGAGCAGCGTACAAAGCGTAGTTAATGAAAATGATTTTTGGGAAGTAATAGAAAAATTAAAGCAGTACAATGCCCAGGGAATTTTAGTATTGCCTATAGAAAAGATGATCGTATAGCTCCATAGGAGCGACATGTCAGTAGAAAAGGAAATAGAAAACATTAATCAAAGCTCGGGAGGAGCGATAGGTTCAATTATGAAAGTGTATATAAACCCAGAAAAAAATACATGGCAGCAAATTTTGCAACGGCCTGCTTTTGATTATAGGCAACTTGAATCAAAAGTATCGGCAATTTTGCAGGATGTAAAGCTTAATGGCGATGCCGCTGTTAAAAAATATACTGCTTCTTTTGATGGAGTGGAATTAATTGAATGCGTAGTGTCTGAAAAAGAAATTGTTGAAGCGGTTGCAAAGGTTGATGCCAATTTAAAAGCAGCTATTGAACTGGCAAAAAATAACATCACCGCATTTCACAGTGCACAAAAGGAAGCAATAAAAGAAGTAGAAACAACATCAGGTGTTGTATGTTGGCGAAAATCTGTAGCTATTGAAAAAGTTGGACTTTATATTCCGGGAGGTACAGCTCCATTATTTTCTACCTTACTCATGCTGGGTATTCCGGCTCTGCTGGCTGGTTGTAAAGAAATTGTTGTATGTACGCCGCCAGATAAAGGAGGCAAAATAAATTCGGTCATTTTATTTGTTGCTAAACTCATAGGTATAAAAACTATTTATAAAATTGGAGGTGTACAAGCGATAGCAGCCATGGCTTACGGAACAGAAACTGTTTTAAAAGTCAATAAAATATTTGGCCCAGGTAACCAATATGTAACTGCTGCAAAGCAATTGGTAAATGCTGCAGGTGTTGCTATTGATATGCCGGCAGGCCCAAGTGAGTTGGCGGTGTATGCAGATGAAACCTGCAAACCTGCCTTTGTTGCGGCTGACCTGTTAAGCCAGGCAGAGCATGGAGCAGATAGCCAGGTGGTTTTGGTTGCTTCATCAGCATCAATTGTTGAAAAGGTAAAAATTGAAATTGAAAAGCAGTTAGAATTTTTACCAAGAAAAGAAATTGCATTACAGGCTTTACATAACAGTCTTGCGGTTGTTCTTGAAAAAAAGGAAACGGCTTTTGAATTGTTGAACGAATATGCACCGGAGCATTTGATCATTGCAACGGATGATGCTGCAATGCTTGCAGAAAATGTGGTCAATGCAGGTAGTGTATTCCTAGG
>JBKJLT010000508.1:0-2748 GCA_046596765.1 Ferruginibacter sp.
AAAAGACTTGACAGGGTCTGTATCTTCTGTAAGTTCCAAAGAACTAAAAGATTTTCCTTTGTCGTCCGCCGCAGAAGCCTTACAGGGAAAACTGGCTGGTGTTCAGTTAATATCTACTGAAGGCGCCCCGGGAGCAGACATATTGGTTAGAGTAAGAGGCGGAAGTTCTATTACACAAGATAATTCCCCGCTTTATGTAGTTGATGGTGTACAGGTAGAAAATGCGTTGTCGGTTCTTTCTCCTCAGGATATTGCTTCGGTTGACGTGCTGAAAGATGCATCTACAACCGCTATATATGGTGCAAGAGGTGCCAATGGTGTTGTTATTATTACCACAAAAGGTGGCCGTGCAGGTAAAACGCAGGTAACTTATAATGGCTCTGTTGGTTTTCGCCAGTTAAGCAATTTTCAGGATGTAATGAGCCCTTACGATTTTGTAAGGTGGCAGTGGGAGAGAACCCGTGGTGTAGCTGCGGATAGTAGCAGCTTTGCTCAAACCTACGGAACAACCTGGGATACCCTGCAAAATTATAAGAACATAAATCCCGTAAACTGGCAGGATGAGGTTTTTGGCCGCAGGGCTAAATTCAGCAACCACAATGTGGCCGTTAGTGGAGGTAATGCTGTTACAACTTTTAATTTAAGTCTTACAGCAAATAAAGAAGAAGGGGTACAGATAACTACCGGTTTTGAAAGAAAGCTGGTAAATTTTAAAATTGATCACAAAGCAACCGACAAATTAAGGATTGGCTTTACTGCCCGTTACCTTGATCAGAAAATAGATGGATCGGGTACCACCAATAGCGGCACCCGATCAACCAACCGCCTTCGTCATACTATTAATTACCGGCCTTTTGAATTACCAAAACCAGGTTTTGGAATAGATGATTTTGATGAAGCCTATTACCTGGCTTCTTCTGGAGCTACCAACCCGGTTGTATTAACGTATGCAGAGTACAGGAAGCAAACCAGCAAAGCATTATACCTTACCGGTTATGCCAGCTATAATATTCTAAAGAACCTTACTTTTAGAACTACCATAGGGTATGATAATGCACAAATAAGAACAGACCAGTTCTGGAGTAAAATAACAGGCACCGCCAGAAACTTTGCTTCCTTACCAATAGCTACCATTGGCCAGCAGTCTAACTACACACTTAGTAATTCAAACACACTGCAATACAGCGTTAATAATTTTAAAAAGCATCACGACTTTTCAGTGCTTATTGGTCAGGAAATAGTAGACCAGCGTTCTCAGCAAAATTCAATAACCACCAGGTATATGCCTGCCGATATTACTGCTGATAAAGCTTTGGCAAATATGGGGCTTGGTATTGCACCGGCAGGTTCATCACAACCTTTGCCATCATCATTTGTTGAACCTCCTGCACGTATTGCTTCATTTTTTGGCAGGGTAAGCTATGCTTATGACGATAAATATTTAATGAATTTTAACCTGAGGTCCGATCGCTCTTCTAAATTCAGTTCTAAAAACGGAACGCTGGTATTTCCATCAGGTTCGGTTGCGTGGAGATTTACAAAAGAGAAATTCCTGAACAATATCAATTGGCTCAATGAGGGTAAATTAAGAATTGGTTACGGTGCCGTGGGTAATAACCGAATTGGTAATTTATTGTACGAGCAGCTTTATGGGGTAACCGGTGAGTATGCTTTCAACCATGCGATAGTACCGGGCTTTACCCCAATTTCTTTATCAAACCCCGACCTGCGCTGGGAAAATAATACATCACTTAACTTCGGACTTGATCTTGGATTGTTTAATAACAAAGTTCAGGTTACAGTTGATGCATACAAGAACACGGCAAAAGATTTGTTGTTGGCAGTTGCTATTCCTCCAACCACCGGTTATTCTTCTCAACTTAAAAACCTGGGAGCTACTTCCAATAAAGGGTTAGAACTTCAGATAAGTTCAACACCCATTCAAAAGAAAAATTTAACCTGGAATACCAATTTTAATATTGCATTCAATAAAAATAAAGTGGAAAATCTGGGCGGCCTGCAGCAACAAACCCGTAACTCAGGCTGGCAGGGCTCTGATGGCGTAGATGATTATCTGGTAAAGGTGGGTGAGCCTACAGGTTTAATGTATGGATTTGTAACTGATGGATGGTATGGTGTTGATGATTTTAATTACAATGCTACCACCAAAGTATATACCATTAAACCTGGTATTGCTTTTAACGGTGTTTATGGAACACCACAGCCAGGGATGTTAAAATGGCAAGATTTAAATGGTGATGGTGTAATAACTGCAGATGGTGATAGAAAAGTAATTGGTAATGCCAACCCTGAATTCACAGGCGGCTGGACAAACCAAGTTACCTATAAAAATTTCGACCTCTCTGTTTTTGTAAATTTTGTAGTAGGTAACGATATCTACAATGCCAATAAAATAGAGTGGACAGATGGTGCTTTTGCTAACCTGAACATGCTGGGCGAAATGAAAGACAGGTGGACAAATATTAATGATGCAGGACAGGTAGTAACAGACCCAACTGAATTAAAAGCAATGAATGCGAATGCTAAAATCTGGACTCCGGTTAGGGTGCAGCGTTGGTGGTTACATTCATGGGCTGTTGAAGATGGATCTTACCTCCGAATTAATAATTTAACGCTGGGTTATTCTATACCTAAAAAACTGATGAGCAAAATCAAAATTGCCAATATCAGGTTTTATGGAACTGTAAATAATCTGGCCACATTAACCGGTTACTCAGGTTTTGATCC
>JBKJLT010000530.1:0-5455 GCA_046596765.1 Ferruginibacter sp.
GTATCGTTATCACAATCCACTTTAATTTCTTTTACAAAAAGATAATTACTACTTTCTTCGCCTTTGGTCCACAAGCGGTTTTTACTGCGGCTGAAAAATGTTACTTTTTGCAGCTCATTTGTTTTTATCAATGCTTCTGCATTCATAAAACCAAGCATCAATACTTTTTGTGTGGCTGCATCCTGTATGATGGCAGGCACCAACCCGTCGTTGTATTTTTTAAAATTCACTGTCATATTCTTATGGCTATTTGTTGTTGCTGTAAATATTTTTTTAACATTGGTATTTCAATTTCCTTATAATGAAAAATACTGGCCGCCAATGCTGCATCGGCATTTGCCAGTTCAAATACATCCTTAAAGTGCTCAACTGTTCCGGCACCACCGCTTGCTATTACCGGCACCTGTAACGTGTTTGATAAGGTTGCAGTAATATCCAATGCAAAACCATTTTTAGTACCATCGTTGTTCATGCTGGTCAATAAAATTTCGCCGGCACCTGCATCAACAGCTTGTTTTGCCCAATCAATAGTTTTTGTGCCGGTTTTTGTGCGGCCACCATGCAAATAAACATACCATTCGCCATCTGTTTCTTTTTTTGTATCAATAGCCAGTACTACACATTGACTGCCAAACGCATTACTCAATTCTTTTACTAAATCAGGATTTGTAAATGCAGCCGTATTTACAGAAATTTTATCTGCACCATTTTTTAAAAGCAGCGCCACATCTTCTACAGCGCTTATTCCACCACCAACCGTAAAAGGAATATTGATATCAGCAGCAATTCTCTTCACCAATTCAACCAATGTTTTCCTTTTTTCAATCGTGGCGGTAATATCCAGAAAAACAAGTTCATCGGCTCCCTGTTGTGAATATAGTATAGCCAGTTCCACAGGATCTCCAGCATCACGTATGCTTTCAAAGTTTATGCCTTTAACCGTTCGGCCATCTTTAATATCCAGGCAGGGTATAATTCTTTTTGTGAGCAAGGGTATTAGTTTAGAGGTTTAGGGTTTAGAAGTTTAGGGTTACAAGATCCTGCAGCGTTATTAAATTTTCGTAAATAGCTTTGCCTATGATTGCTCCTGAACAACCAATCTCTTTAAGCTGCACCACATCACTAATATTACAAACGCCGCCGCTTGCTATCAAATTTATCTCCGGGTGTTGCGCCAATATTTTTTTATACAGTTCTACAGAAGGGCCATGCATCATCCCATCTTTGGCAATATCTGTACAAAAAATATTTGTTACACCCAGGCTGATCATCTTTCCAATAAAATCAAAAATATTAATACCGCCATCTTCCAGCCAGCCACTTATTTTTATTTTTTCATCCAGCACATCAGCTCCAATTAAAAAATGATTTGCACCAAATTCCATCAACCACTCTTCAAGCACTTCGGGTTGTTTTACAGCCAGGCTGCCAATGGTTACTATAGATGCGCCTGCGTTGAGAATACTTTCTACATCAGCTATTTTTTTTATGCCGCCGCCGAAATCAATTACCATATTTACAGCGGCAGCAATCTTTTCAAGTACTGCCAGGTTCATAATTTCACCGGCTTTGGCGCCATCCAGATCTACAATGTGCAGTCGCTGTAAACCAGCATCAGCAAACTGTCTGGCCACTTCTACCGGATTTTCATTATATACTTTTTGCTGAGCGTAATCTCCCTTTGTAAGGCGTACGCATTTACCGTTAATAATATCAATAGCAGGTATTATGTTCATGTTAGCTGTATAAAATTCTTTAAAATCTTTTCTCCAACTTGGCCTGATTTTTCAGGATGAAACTGAACCCCGTAAAAATTATCCTTTTGCAATGCCGCACTGTAAGGCAATATATAATCCGTTTTTGCGGCTGTATCTTTTGAAACGGCAGCATAGTAACTATGCACGGTGTAAACAAATGCAGCTTCTTCCAACCCATCAAATAAAACAGCACTGTAATCATAAATATTATTCCAGCCAATTTGCGGTATTTTTAATTCGGTTGATTCAAATTTCTTTATGGCTGTATCAAAAATCCCTATACATTGTGTATCTCCTTCTTCAGAATGATTACACATTAACTGCATACCCAAACAAATGCCCAACACGGGCTGCTTTAAGTTTACAATGATCTTATCCAATCCTTTTGCTTTCAAATATTCCATAGCTGCGTAAGCATGGCCAACACCAGGGAAGATAACTTTATCTGCACGTTGAATTAAATCAATATCATCAGTCACTTGCGATTCAACACCAATGCGCTGCAAAGCATACTGCACACTCTGTACATTACCGGCATTATATTTTATGATAGCGATCATAATATTCCCTTTGTTGAAGGCAATGAATCATTGTTAATATCCCGCTTCACGGCCATTTTAATAACTTTTGCAAATGCCTTAAAAATGGATTCTATTTTATGATGCTCATTTTCACCTTCTGCCTTAATATTTAAATTACATTTTGCAGCATCGCTGAAAGATTTAAAAAAGTGGAAGAACATTTCTGTTGGCATCTCTCCTATTTTTTCCCGTTTGAAGGCTGCATCCCACACTATCCAGCTTCGGCCACCAAAATCAATGGCTACCTGTGCAAGGCAATCATCCATGGGCAGTACAAATCCATACCTTTCTATACCACGTTTATCTCCCAAAGCTTTGGCTATGGCTTCTCCCAAAGCAATACCGGTATCTTCAATGCTGTGGTGTTCGTCAATCTGCAGGTCGCCTTTGCATTCAACAGTTAGGTCAATATTGCCATGCCTGGCAACCTGGTCAAGCATGTGATCAAAAAAAGGAAGACCAGTTTTATTATTGGCAATACCCGTACCATCAAGATTTATTGAAACAGAAATTTTTGTTTCATTGGTATTTCGCTCATGTGCTACTACACGTGGCGGCAGCTTAAGGTAATTATAAATGTCGGACCATTCAATAGTCTCCAACACAACCACATTATTTTTTAAATCTTCAACCGGATCATTGATCTCCGCAGCCCCCAATGCTCCATCAATATTTAACCATAATCCCTTGCAGTTTAAATTTTTTGCCAGTTGCATATCGGTAATTCTATCTCCAATTACAAATGAATTAACCAGATCGTAAGCCGGGTTATTAATATACTTCATTAGCAAACCGGTTGCCGGTTTACGAGTGGGTGCATTTTCTTCAGAAAGTGTCCTGTCAATAACCACTTCAGCAAAAATTATTTTTTCATTCTCCAGACTTTTCATCACCAGGTTATGCAGTGGCCAAAATGTTTGTTCCGGAAACGATGTGGTACCTAAACCATCCTGGTTGGTCACCATCACCAGTTCATAGTCCAGTTCAGTTACAATTTTGCGCAAGTAGAAAAACATATCCGGATAAAATTCCAGTTTGCTGAAATCATCTAATTGATAGGTTGGCGGTGCTTCCTTTATCAAGGTTCCGTCACGGTCGATAAAAAGTATTTTTTTCAAGGCTGATATTTTTTTAAAACAGATAATAGATTTTCATTTTCTTCCGGTGTTCCGATACTGATACGCAAACAATTTTCGCACCCGATTTCTTTACTTCTGTTGCGTACAACAATTTCATTTGCAGCAAGATACTTGTAGAGTGCATCGGCATCAACAACTTTAACCAAAATAAAATTAGCATCGCTGGGATAAATTTTCTGTACAAATGAAAAACTTTTCAATGCATTTACTAAAACCTCTTTTTGCTGCACTGTTTCTCTGATCCATTCATTAACCATTTCTGTATCCTTCAACGCTTCCAGGGCAATTTGCTGTGATGCTTCATTAATATTATACGGCGGTTTTACTTTGTTAAACAGTTCAATAATATCAATAGATGCATAACAAAGCCCCAGCCGTAAAGCAGCCAGCCCCCAGGCTTTTGACAAAGTTTGCATAACGATAAGATTGGGATATTCCGTTAGCTCTTGTATAAAAGTTTTTTGTTTTGAGTAATTGATATAGGCTTCGTCAATGATAATGATGCCCGGAAAATTATTCAGCAACAGTTCTATATCGGCACGGTTCATATTATTGCCTGTTGGGTTATTTGGGGAGCAGATAAATAATAATTTTGTGTTGCTATCCATTGCCTGCATAATACCATCCACATTCAGTTGAAAATTGTTTGTGAGATTTACTTTTCTTATTTCAACATCATTAATTTCTGCATTAACAGCATACATACCATAAGTGGGCGGACAAATGATCACATTATCTTTACCCGGAACGCAGAAGATGCGGTAAGCCAGATCAATGATCTCATCGCTGCCATTGCCGATGCAGATATTTTCGGCCGGTACGCCCTTTATCCTGGCCAGTTGAAATTTTAATTGCCATTGCAATGGATCTGGATAACGGTTGAACCTCACCCCCAGCCCCCGTCCGACCGGGTCATCCGGGCGGGCCTCTCCTCCAGGAGAGGGGAGCGGCGAACCATAAGCATTCTCATTTGCATCCAAAAAAATAGAGGCTTTGCCGGTAAACTCATGCCTGGCAGATGAATAAGGTTTTAAGTCCCTTATATTTTCTCTTACTAATTTTTGCAAATTAAATTCCATTGTTATTGTTTATTACATTTAGCCTGATAGAAACTGCATTTTTATGTGCATCTAATCCTTCTGCTACAGCCATTGTTTCAACAGCGTTACCAATATTGCTAATTCCGGTTTTACTTATTTGCTGAAAAGTAATTTTCTTAACAAAACTATCTAACGAAACGCCGCTATAAGCTTTTGCATAACCATTCGTTGGCAAAGTATGATTGGTACCCGATGCATAATCACCCGCACTCTCAGGTGAATAATGTCCTAGGAATACACTACCTGCATTGACCACATTTTCTGCAAGCATTGCAGCATCATCCGTTGCAATGATCAAATGCTCCGGTGCATATTCATTCAACAAATCAAAAGCTGTTGCGGTATTTTCCATTACAACCGCAAGACTCTTTTGTAAAGCCTGAAATGCAATTTCTTTTCTTGGTAAAAATTCTATCTGCTTTTCAATTTCAACTTTTACCTTTTCAACAATTAATGCTGATGAAGCAACCAACACCACCTGGCTGTCTGCTCCATGCTCTGTCTGGCTTAACAGGTCAGCCGCAACAAAGGCAGGTTTGCAGGTTTCATCTGCATACACCGCCAACTCACTTGGGCCTGCAGGCATATCAATAGCAACACCTGCAGCATTTACCAATTGCTTTGCAGCAGTTACATATTGGTTACCTGGGCCAAATATTTTATTGACTTTAGAAACAGCAGCAGTGCCGTAAGCCATCGCCGCAATGGCCTGCACGCCGCCGATTTTATATATTTTTTTGAGGCCGATCAATTGTGCCACATACAAAATAACAGGGTTTACGCCACCATTTTTATCTGGCGGCGTACATACAACAATTTCTTTACAACCAGCCAGCAGAGCCGGAATACCCAGCATGAGTAAGGTAGAAAATAATGGA
>JBKJLT010000100.1:0-3886 GCA_046596765.1 Ferruginibacter sp.
AGCGGGTTTTATCCGGGGTATGATGGGGTGTATGAATATCCAATTTCGCTGGAAGCGAATTAAAAAATAAAGACTAGAATAGAAAAAGGGCAACGGTGTGTTGTCCTTTTTTTTCTGCATGATCTCTCCGAAAATTCGCAATGCACACTGGGGCATAAATATCCACAAAGTTAGGCAGCGTTAATATTTAAATCAATGACAAATTCTACCCTTATTTAGTCCAATGCAATCTGAAATCGGTATAATCCATCTAAGATTTAAACATAGTCCTTTGGACTCCTATTAAATCAAAATGGTATTACTTCTAAATCATCATTAAGCTAATCACATCCATTTGTGCAGATTCGTTGCATAGTCAATCTAGTGCCTTCTCCGGCAAGTGTTCACAACACAACCAAATTAATTATTTACCATAGCGGGGTCAATTGTGCCTTCCAAATCTGTCCTGATATACAATACAGAGAATTAAAAAAGAAAGAAAAGTAAAAAGAAGGAATTTTTAAAAAAAAACCTTTTCATATCAGTGGCTGGTAAAAAAAACTCACCTTTATATTGCTTTTCCGTTTACTAACTGGAAACTCCCATTTACTAAATAACTACCCGAGCCTGTGAATTAATATTGATATTTGTTGTATCTTAATGCCTTCTTAATAGTTAAACCAAATTAACAGTACATTTAAAAAGCATGTTTATGAAAAAAATCAATTTATTTTTCATTCTTTGTATCCCAGCATTTTTTACTGTTAAAGCACAGTTATTCATTAACAGTGCAACTTTTCAGATCCAGTCTGGTGCCACAGTTATCGTACAGGGTGATATAACCAGTAATGTAGACATCCTGGGGCCAGGTAAAGTACTTTTAGGAGGATCTGCCAACCAGAATATTACTATGAATGGTTTTACAATTCCCAACCTGGAGATAAATAATGCGGCCAATGCTACTTTGTTGAGCAATGCCCGGATAGGCACAAATCTTAATTTTGTTAATGGTAAAATCATAATGGGCAATTTCAATATGAAGTTTGCCGCATCTGCAACCGGAACAGGTGGTGGAATCAGCAAATTCCTGGAAACAACCGGAACCGGTCAGGCTCAACTGGAAGTTGCAGCCGATATTCCCGGTGGGTCTCCATTTACTTTCCCTGTAGGTGCAGGTACAGATTATATGCCTTTAGTAGTTTCCAATACCGGCTCTGCATATTCCAGTGCCATAATTGGGGTACAGAATAAAGGAATAGCTAATGCCAACAAACATCCCCGCACTGAATCATATTTAACTACCTACTGGCCAATCACAAAAACAGGTATCACGGGTGGTACTACCACGGCAACCGGTACATATATTGACCCAACAAGGATCACCGGTTCCGAAGCCGATCTTAATGGAATTTACTGGGATGGTATCAACTGGAGCATGACCGGAAGTTCAATCAATCCCGTTTCAAATACGGCTGGGGCTACCGTAACTACAAATAGCGGAGATATTTTTGCCATGAATAAATTCATTCTGGCCAATATGAAAGCTTTTCTACAGGCACCTTATAATACGGGTACCAGTTTAATGGATGATTTACTAAGAACCAACGTAGCATATGTTCCCGGGACTTTACCGGCTTCAAATTTGTTACCCCTTACGGATCCTTACAGAACAGGAACCTTTCCTGCCAGTTTTCCGCATTTTGCCAATACAACGACTGAAACAATTGCTTCAAGCGTTTTGAATGACCAGGTAACGGCCAGTAAAAATGTGGTAGACTGGGTATTTCTTGAGTTAAGAAATACAACAGCAGCTCCCACTACGGTTTTGCAAACCCGGTCTGCTTTGCTTTTAAGAGACGGTAGCATTGTAGATGTGGACGGAGTAACTCCTGTTTATTTCAAAAATTTAGATCCAGGAACTTTTAATGTAGCTGTAAGGCATAGAAACCACCTGGGATTAAGAACCGGTTCTCCTGCATCTCTGGCTTTATTGTCATCACCACCAACTACAGACTATACTGTTAATACCAATAATTTATCAAATTTTGGAGTTTTAGTAAATCCCGGTGTTTATGGAATGTACGCCGGAAATGTAAACCTGAATGGCAATGTTCGTATTTCAGGAGCCTCGACTGCACTTAGTGATTTTCAGCAATTGAAGGCCATATTGGGTGCTTCGCCATTGATAACTAATGCTTATTCTGAAGGAGATGTCAATATGAATAGAACAGTGAGAATTTCCGGTGCATCAACAACACTTAGTGATTTTCAATACATGAAATCTGTTTTAGGAGCTCTTCCGTTCATAACTCAGCCAATTCATTAATTTAAACTATGTTAAATTTCCATTTATGAAAAAATATTTATTTACTTCCATGATTGTTCTGTTGTTTGTTTTAAGTGCGCAGGCGCAAGTCGGTGTACCTGGACAATATTTTCAAGCTCAAATCAAGCAATCAGGCAATCTTTTGCAATTTTTTATCAGGCCGAACCCTGTTTCAAATGGTGGTAGCAATATTGCCAATTTCAGTTTTGATAATTTAGATTTCTTTATACGCTATCCCAATCCAGGCCCCGTCCCAACTTTTGGTTCTCCGGTATTGAATCTGACTGATTTTCCAGGTCTGATCATGACTAAAGATCCGTTCGGACCAAACGGTTATGGAGTTGACCCCGGTTTTACAACAACAGAATGGAATTCCCAGCTTTTAAGTGCTACAAACGCAGCTTTGACTTATAATGCAGGACAGGAGTATTTGGTCTTTTCTGTAACGGTTACTAATTTTGCTCCTAATTTTCAAATGGCGGGTGATAATATAAATGGGATACCCTATTTTTTGAGTATAACAAGAAATACGGCCGGTATTGGCGGAAATTCAGACTATACATCACAAGGGCTATTCGGAAACCCTACAAACCAGTTATTTTATAATCCTGCTCCTGCAAACTTATCTTTCACTCCTCCTTTCGCTTATTATCAGAAAGTATCAAGTACCGATTATTTCCGTTCTATAGCATCAGGTAACTGGAATGCTCCTGCAACCTGGGAGAGTTCTACTGTATCAAATTTTGGTACTGTAATAAGCCCTGCATCACTTTCGCCTGATGTTAGTGCCAATGATATCAATATAAGAAACAGTCATACGGTTACCGTAACCGCCAATGTTTCCACGGATCAAACCTTTGTTAATCCTGGAGGCACTTTAGTAACAACAGGCAGCACACTAACGGTAAGCGGTGCAGGCGGATTAACCATGCAGTCTGATGCAACTGGCACAGGCAGAATTGGTAATTCTACCGGAACTATTACCGGTAGTGTAACTGTTGAGCGTTTCATCAAACTACGTACACCAGGAACCGGAGCAGGTACAGGTAACAATGGCCGTGCCTACCGCTTACTGGCACCAACTGTAAATACAACAGGCAGCATGAGGCTTAACTGGATGGAAAATGGGTTGAATACAATCATTGGAACCAATAATGATCCTAAGCCATTATTTGGTACCCAAATAACGGGTGCTGGTGGTAATGCCAATGGTTTTGATGTAACAACAAACAATCAACCATCTATATTTGCAACAGCTAATGCGGTTACACCAACCTATACTGCTATAGGCAATACCAGCGGCACATTGAATGCCCTAACCGGTTACTTTTTGTTTGTGCGTGGCGACCGCAGTATGAATATGAACCTGCCGCCTGCAGTAGGTATGCCTACCAGCAGTACCACATTGCGTACAACAGGTACCATATTACAGGGGCCACAAACAGCCTTTACCAATGCCTTTACAGGAGGTGCAGGTACTAAAAACTTAGTTACCAACCCTTACCCATCACCTATAGACTGGAGCCTTGTTCAGCCAGCCGGTACCGGCATTACCGCATCGTACACTTACTGGGATGCAAA
>JBKJLT010000185.1:0-7413 GCA_046596765.1 Ferruginibacter sp.
TGATGGCAGTGGCACTAACTGTGCGCCTGATGACAGGTTTTTGATTGAAATTGATTCACTTGCAGATTCAATACCAGTTACCGCCATCCCTTTAAAAGAACATGAAGGCATAAAAAAGCATTACATAGCCATGCATTCTTTTAAATATAAATTGGTATTTGCCATAAAACATTATCTCCGTTACCTTGTAAAATATTAACGGTAGCAAAAAAGCCAACTGCAATTGAGCACAACAAAAAAAGTTTTATTTATTTCCTACGATGGTATGACTGATCCGCTTGGCCAAAGCCAGGTAATACCTTATTTACAGGGACTGAGTAAAGGGGGCTACAAAATATTTTTGATCAGTTGCGAAAAGAAATCCGTATTTCATCAAAACAAAAATTACATACAGCAATTGCTGGATAAAAGCAGTATTGCATGGATACCGCTTAATTATACCAAAAACCCGCCGGTTATTTCTACTTTATTTGATGTTGTTAAAATGCGCAGGGCTGCAAAAAAATTACATAAGGCCGAAGGTATTGATATGGTGCATACCCGTGCAGGAGTACCGGCATTAATTGGGTTGTGGATGAAGAAAACTATGGGGGTTAAATTTTTAAACGACATACGTGAGTTTTATGCTGATAGCAGGGTAGAAGGTGGCATGTGGAATAGGAAGGTGCCGGTGTACAAAGCCATTTATAATTTTTTTGCTAAAAAAGAATCGGAGGCTGTGAAGCAAAGCGATGGCATTGTTTGTCTTACTTATGTGGCGGAAAAGATTATAAAAGGGTGGCCGGAATATATTGCATCCATTCCATTGGAAGTAATTCCATGCAGTGCAGATTTGGATCTTTTTGATTATTCTAAAATTGATGAAAAAGAAAAAATAGCACTAAAAACTGAACTTAATATAGGGGTAGATGATTTTGTGATCAGTTACCTGGGCTCAATAGGCGGCTGGTATCTTACTGCAGAAATGTTACAGTTCTGCAAGTTGTTAAGCAAGCGTATGCCAGCAGCAAAATTTTTGTTTATATCACCGCATCGTCATCAGGAGATAAAGGCAATCGCTGCTGAATATGGAATACCGGAAGATAAAGTAATAGTTAAAAAAGCATCCAGGCAACAAGTACCGGCTTTGCTTTCTTTAAGCAGTTACTCAATATTTTTTATCAAACCCTGTTATTCCAAGCAATCATCATCGCCAACAAAACATGGCGAAATAATGGCAATGGGTATTCCGGTAATAACCAATAGCGGCGTGGGTGATGTGGCAGAAATTGTACAAAGCTGTAAATCGGGTATTTTATTAAATGAGTTTACAGATGCAGTATTTGAAACAGCCATCAATCAAGTTGCAGGCAATATGAATTATGATGCAGCCGCTATAAGAGCAGGAGCAATAAAATGGTATTCATTAGAAAGTGCCATTGAAAAATACAGCCGAATTTATAAAAGGATATTGGGCTAATCAGTTATTTTACAAAATTAAAACCGCAGCTACATGCAGCACAAATTTTTAATAGTAGGAGCAGGTTTTTCAGGAGCAGTACTAGCAAATCAACTGGCAGCGCAATTAGATTGTACTATTGATGTATGGGACGAACGTAGCCATGTTGCAGGTAACTGCCACACAAAGCGGGATGCTGAAACCAATGTGATGCTGCATGAATACGGACCGCATATTTTTAATACTGATAAAAAAGAGATTTGGGATTTTGTAAACAGCTTTGTTGAATTTAAGCCTTTCATTAATCGGGTAAAAGCAAACTACAAAGGCAATATTTACTCACTGCCGGTTAACCTGCATACCATTAACCAGTTTTTCAACAAAACATTTGGGCCCGAAGAAGCCAAAACATTTATAGAAAGCCTGGGCGATAAAAGTATTACCGAACCAAAATCTTTTGAAGAGCAGGCACTTAAATTTTTAGGCAAAGATTTGTACCATGCCTTTTTTTATGGGTACACAAAAAAGCAATGGGGTTGCGAACCATCTGAATTACCGGCATCTATTTTAAAAAGATTACCGGTGCGGTTTAATTACAACGATAATTATTACAACAATATTTATCAGGGCATACCGGTAAATGGATATACAGAGCTTGTTGAAAAATTATTGGCCAGTCCGAAGATCAATATCTCCCTCAATAAAAAATTCAGTTACAGCAGCGAGTTATTATCAACCTATAACCATATTTTTTATACCGGTCCTATTGATGCTTTTTTCGATTATAAATTTGGCAGGCTTGGCTACCGCACGGTTACTTTTGAAAAACATACTGCAGATGGTGATTACCAGGGCAATGCCGTAATTAATTATTGCGATGAAACAGTTCCTCACACCAGGGTACATGAGCACAAGCATTTTGCCCCTTGGGAAGAGCATGAAAAAACAGTTTATTTTAAAGAGTTCAGTAAAGAAACAACTGCCAACGATATACCCTATTACCCTAAAAGGTTAGAAAAAGACAAAGCCATGCTGAATGCTTACCGAACAGAAGCCATGCAGTATTCCCACACTTCATTCCTGGGTCGGCTTGCCACTTACCGATATATGGATATGCACCATGTAATAGGCGAAGCTCTTCATTTTGCCCAATCTTTTATGCAATCCGTGGCAGCGGGCAGTAAGGCACCGGTGTTCCCCAATACTGAGGGCTAAAGAAAAAACTGTAAGTTCTATACAATAACCAGTTTGTCACTGCGTTATACTATTGTCCAATTTATTCTATTCAAAAAACCAAACCAATTCCCATGGAAAAGGTAATTGCTGTGGTTGTCACGTACAACCGTTTAGCCCTACTGTCTGAGTGTATTACTGCACTACGCAATCAATCACGCCCCTTAAATGGTATTTTAGTAATAAATAACGGAAGCACCGATGGTACCGAAGCATGGCTGAAGAGCCAGAAGGATATAACTTATTTTACTCAAAACAATATTGGAGGAGCCGGAGGGTTTAGTACCGCCATTAAAATGGGGTATCAGCAAGGCTACGAGTGGATATGGTGTATGGATGATGATGGTGCGCCAAAAGAAGATGCACTTGAAAATTTGTTATTGGCTCAACCTGCCGAATTAACCCTGATGAACTGCGCTGTAATTGATAACAAAGACAGAAAAACTTTTGTTTGGAATACCGGCGGATATAAAACACTGGATGATGTACCAGGTAATATTATTGATGGAATTGGCCATCCTTTTAACGGCACTTTTATTAACAGGCGTATTATTGAAAGAGTAGGTGTACCAAAAGCCAAGTTCTTTTTATGGGGCGATGAGACAGAATATTATTACAGGATTGTAAGACGTAATAAAATACCCGTTTGCACAGTAGCAAGCAGTATACATTATCATCCGGCAACAGCATTTTCAGTAAAAAAAGACTGGGATTACTCAACCGGGTGGAAAATGTATTACTACATTCGTAACCGATTTTATATTCATCAAACCAAATTCAATAACAAGGCTCTGGCTGCATTGCACTATACCTGCTTTCTGATTGCCTTTGCGGGCGTTACTGTTGTTTTTCAAAAAACAGATAGATTCAAAAAACTGAGTTTTATTATGTGGCCGGCTACAGATGCCATTAATAATAATTTTGAAGCCTTACCACCGGTTATCTTATCAAGACTAAAGTCTGATGAACGGTTATCAATAACCGGTTCAATAAATAATTACCTTAAAACTACCTGGATGAACATATTGGCTCCTTTTTCACCGGTTAGGGCCGGAAGAGCTGCAAACGCATAGTTACACTTTATACCCCCTTTGAAATCTCACACTGCCCCGTTAATTACGGGGCCTTTTTTATAATGCTTTATCCAATAATCCTGTATTAAAAAAATTGCAATAATGTAAAACGGCATGCATTGAATTTTATAGCGGCACAAGGTTCCGAAATTTGGAGTGGTGGCACCAACAAACAAAGCAAATAACAGTGAAAATAAAAGACAGTATAAAATAATAGGGTTTTTTATTATGAGGCGCACAAAATTTCTTGGCCCTGTCTTGAAAAATACCGATAAAGTAAAAAACAAGATTGCCACACTTTCAATAGATGATAGCATGGTCGATATTTTTTTTGACTCCCAGATAAAAGGCCGGTATAAAGTGGCAATAATAGCAGCCGGTGCAATTTTTATAAGGCTTACAAACGAACCATCGTATTCAACACCCAGCGAAAAACTGGAACCAGCATCTTCCTGCTCGGCATAAGCTTTTTGGTAAATGGATACGTTTTTTGTTACATCTTCTCCGCCGTAGGCACTCAGGGTTCCGGCCAGTTGCTGCATTACTGTACCAAACATGGTCATTGCAAGAAAAATTAAACCCAGTACCACTGCAACACGCATTACTCTGCTCTTTATGAGTGTTACATTTTTTAAAATCAGGAACAGAAAAAAGAATGGAACATACGATATGAGGATATACACTTTAATAACATATAAAAGATATCCCGAAATAAATATGATCACGATATTTTTAAACAGGTCCTTCTTTTTATAAAATGTTTCATAAAGTGCGTAAGATATCCAGCCTACCGCACCCGCACAAATGGGGTCTTTTAAAATACCTGAATTCCAGAAAACATACGTGGGCAAATACAATAGCGCAATGGCAAGTTGTTTGTGTAAATGCGGGTATTGCTCATAAAAAAAACGATACAGCCGCCATACCCCCGAAAACGAGAGCATAGAAAAAAAGAGGTTTAATATCAGGTATTTTTGAAAAGAAAAAAAAGACAGGATGGCTACAATCCTTATTATCATGTAATTATTTTCGCCCTTAAGATAACCCAGGTTGCCCGAGTTTTTTAGCAAGCTCTCGTCAAAATTAATACCAGGCATAAAAAGCAATTTTATCTGCGAGAAATCCTTCAAAATCATTTGACAGATATTAGTGCCTTCGGTATAAAACAATACAAAGGAATCTCCCTCAGACAATTTGGTATTATAAAAAGTAAACGCTAATACACTAAACACTTTTATCCAGAATGCCTGTTTGTGATAATGTTTCAGCACAGGATCGGTATAATTTTTCCGGCGGGCGCTAAAGATGAAATAAAACAGGGCAACATAAAAGGGGAATAATATAAAATCTAAAAAATTCATTAATTTTTTTATTTTTTACGGATATGATTATAGTTAAAGTTTGCCCTGATGTTAATAGATTCCAAATGTATCATAAAAATTCTGACTGTCTTTTAATAATATGAAGTTAATTTTGACCAGACAATCAAAACCTAACATTCAATAAAGTACATTGGCGCAAAAAAAAAGCAATAAAAAATTAATACGCATTACCACTATGCCTATGGCCTTGCGTTACCTGCTGCCCGGGCAAATGCATTTTATGGCAAATAATGGATTTGATGTACTAATGATTAGTGCAGATGGTAAAGAACTTGCTGAAGTAATTGAAAAGGAACAGTGCAGGCATATAATAGTGCCTATGACACGAAAAATAACCCCCCTACAGGATTTGAAATGCCTGTTCCGGTTAATAAAAATTTTCAGAAAAGAAAAGCCGGATATTGTGCATACACATACACCTAAAGCAGGTTTACTGGGTATGATGGCAGCAAAATACTGCGGCATAGAAGTTAGAATACATACTGTTGCCGGGCTGCCTTTAATGGTTGAAAAAGGCTTTAAACATCAATTGCTGAAATTTATTGAAAAGCTCACCTATGCATGTGCCAGCCAGGTGTGGCCAAACAGTAACTCGTTAATGCAGTTCATTATAAAAAATAAACTTTGTAAAACAGGTAAACTAAACATCATTGCAAAAGGATCTACCAATGGGATACAGCTTAGCCGTTTTAACAGGGAACACCTCGATGAGAAAATAATCAATGAAATAAAAGTGCAGATAAATTACTCGCAAGAGAACATCTACCTGCTTTGCATTGGCAGGCTGGTTGTTGATAAAGGAATTGCAGAACTGGTACATGTGTTTACCCAGCTTAAAAAAACAAATGATGACCTGATACTGATACTGGTAGGCGAATATGAAACATCATTAGACCCTTTGCCCGCCGAAACCCTGCATGAAATAGAGATCAACCCTTCCATCATTCATATCAACTGGACCCCGCAGGTTGAGTATTACATGAAACTGGCGGACTTATTTGTTTTTCCATCGCATCGAGAAGGTTTCCCCAATGTGCTGTTAGAAGCTGGTGCAATGTGCTTACCGGTTATCTGCAGCCACATTGCCGGCAATATCGATATTGTAACCAATAACGAAACCGGGTTGGTTTTCGACAGCGGAAATGAACTGCAGATACTTAGTCTTTTGCAATATGCGTTATTATACCCGCAACACATGCAAACCATGGCAAAAAAATTACAACAAAACATTCAAGATAATTACCCAAGGGAAAATATCTGGCAAAATATACTGGATGCATACAAAAGCTTAGTAAATTAGATAATTAAAACACAGGAATGATAATAATTGGATATAGCGGACATGGATTTGTAGCCTATGGAATTTTAACGGCTGCCGGTAAAAAAGTTGCCGGTTATTGTGATATGGCTGAAAAGGAATACAATCCTTTTAAGCTGCAATATTTTGGCACCGAAAATTCTGATGCCTCTTTGCCGGCTTTAAAACAATACGGTTTTTTTATTGCCATTGGCGATAACAAGTTGCGCCATAAGATTTATACAAACCTGCAGCAAAAACAGTTAACACCCGCAAATGCCATACATCCGTCTGCTGTAATTGATGCTTCGGCAAGCATTGCCCGGCAGGGAGTAATGATTGCGGCCAATGCAATTATTAACCCATTGGCAACAGTTGGCACAGGTGTAATATGCAATACAGGTTGTATTGTAGAGCATGAATGTGTTGTTAGCGAATTTGCCCATATTGGCCCCGGTGCTGTTTTATGCGGTAATGTAAAAATCGGCAATGGAACTTATGTTGGTGCCAATGCAGTTATACGCCAAGGCATAACGGTGGGAGAAAATGCAATGATTGGAGCCGGATCTGTGGTAGTTAAAGATGTGCCGGATGGAGTTACAGTGGTTGGGATATCGGCGAAATAACCTAAACTTCTAAACTCCTAAACCTCTAAACTCCTAACTTTGCAACGCAAATAAAAAAAAGTTATGAAAGTATTAGTTACAGGGGGTGCAGGCTATATCGGCTCTGTTTTGGTTCGCCAGTTATTAAATAGAGGTTACCAGGTAAGGGTTTTAGACTCTTTAAAATTTGGTGGCGATGCATTGTATGATGTAATGCTAAACTCCAACTTTGAATTTATGAAAGGTGATGTGCGGAATTCAGAAGATGTTGATAAAGCGCTTGAAGGTATTGATGGCATTGCACACCTAGCGGCTATTGTAGGCGACCCAGCCTGCAAAAAATTCAGTTTCGAAGCAAATGAAACCAATTGGGATGGATCTGTTT
>JBKJLT010000199.1:0-10138 GCA_046596765.1 Ferruginibacter sp.
ATTAACACCAGCACTAAAGTTGGTAAAATGGTAAAAGGCCCGCCAGAAGTTTATGGTGGCAGTTTCTTAGAATTGGTTAACCCAATTAATTTTTCGGTGTTAAGAACATTTAAAGTAAAAGTATATTCTCCAAGAATAGGAGCTAAGCTACTTTTAAAAGTTGAGAATGCAACCAATGGCGGTATCAGTTTCGAAAAAGAAGCAACCACCACCACTGCCAACACCTGGGAAGAACTGACCTTCGATTTTTCAACCATCAACGTAGGTAATTCCTATTCTAAAGTGGTTTTAATATTTGATTTGGGTACAACCGGCGACGGCTCAGCAAACTTTACTTATTATTTTGACGACATCAGACTTAATTAATTTTTAAAAATAAAATTATGATAACGAATAAAAAATTAACGCTGCTTGCCATACTGTTTACAGTTTTTGCATTCAGTGCCTGCAAAAAAGCAGAATACAGCATTGGCGATATTATTGCCCCATCAAACCTGGCGCTAACTGCAACAGTAGTTGGCACCGATTTAGCAAATCCGAATGGGAACGGAACCGGCAAAGTGAGTGTTGTAATGAAAGCCGATAATGCACTTACCTATAAAATTGATTTTGGCGATGGTAATGCCGCACTAATGGTGCCATCAGGTGTTATCACTTATAAGTACGGTGCACCAGGTATTGCCGAGTATAATATTACCGTAAATGCAATTGGTACAGCAGGTGCTACAAGCACCATCACCAAAAAGGTAAAAGTGTTTGTAAACTTTACCATACCTGCAAATATCTTAAGCAACCTTACCGGTGGTTCATCACAGGTTTGGCAAACAGACCGCAATGCGCCGGGGCATTTTGGAGTAGGTCCAAATAATGAATTTTCGCCCATATGGTATGGTGCATCTCCCAATTCAAGAGAAGCATGTGCCTATGATGATGATATCACTTTCTCTAAAGATGCCAACGACGTTGTTTCCATGTCAATCGATAATAAGGGTGCTTCCTTTTCAATAGGAGCTGCCACTGCATTTTATGGTTTTGCAGGAGGAGATGGTTGTTACGCAATAAGCACAGGCGGTGTACGCAGGCTTACTTTTATGGATGCAACATCTGCATCAACACCTGCACAATCAACCCGCATACAATTTACAGTACCGGGTAATGGAATTATTAATTTTGGAACCGGTGGAACCACTTACGAAATATTATCTATTTCGGCTACACAAGTTCACCTGCGTAATATTGGTGCAGATGGAAACTCATGGTATCAGAAATTGATTAAAAAGTAATGGATTCGTACAAGTGTTTTAAGCTCTTTGTAAATAACAATAAGTTTTTTTCTCAGCTTCGCTGGAAAAAGAATATGCCACTGAGGCACAGAAACACAGAAAAATACACGCTCAATTCAGTGTCTTCCGTGCCTCAGCGGCGAATCCTTTTTGCCGAAAGCAAAACCCTTTGTGTTGGTGGATAAATTCAATTTTGTAAAAAATTGTTTACCTACTTCAAATAAACAACAATTAAAAAGCAACCTTATGCAGTTAATAAAAAATTCACTCAAACTATTTCTCCTTTTCATTGTAGCATCAAGCTGCAGTAAAGGAAACTCGGGTTCTGGCGGCGGTGGCGGCAGCACGCCAACAGCCCCAACCAACCTGGTGGTTACAGCAACCCCAAGCACCGATGGTAGTGGCAATGTTTCTTTTACTGCCACAGCCACCAATGCCGTTACCTATATTTACGAATATGGTAATGGTGTTATTGCAACTGTACCGGGTGGTTTAATTACTTATAAATACACAACAGCAGGTAATATAACCTACA
Source organism: Ferruginibacter sp. (assembly GCA_046596765.1). Classification (GTDB taxonomy): domain Bacteria; phylum Bacteroidota; class Bacteroidia; order Chitinophagales; family Chitinophagaceae; genus Ferruginibacter. The sequence goes on from JBKJLT010000199.1 coordinate 1,819, forward strand.
CCGTAAATGTTACCGCAAAAAGCAGTTCGGGACTTACCATCAGTAAAGCAATAAATGTTACAGTTAACGTGACCGGCGGAGGTGCTGCTACATTAGTATTTAGTGATGAGTTTAATACCAATGGCGCACCCGACCCTGCAAAATGGGGTTACGAAACCGGCACCGGCAGTGGCGGCTGGGGAAACAATGAACTACAGTATTACACCACAAGGCCCGAAAATGCTGTTGTACAGGGCGGTGTATTAAAGATTATTGCAACCAGGGAAAGTTACATGGGCAGCACTTTTACATCGGCCCGTTTATTAAGTAAAGGCAAATATTCGTTTAAGTACGGCAGGATAGAAGTAAGGGCAAAATTTCCAACAGGTGTTGGTACCTGGCCTGCAGCGTGGATGCTGGGCGACAATATTGGTACTGTAAACTGGCCTGCCTGCGGCGAAACTGATATTGTAGAGCACCTTGGCCGTGATCTGAATAAGATATACGGAACATTACACTATCCCGGTCGTTCGGGCGGTAATGCCGATGGTAATACCATTATGATACCTGATGCAACTACGGCTTTTCATACCTATGTGGTTGACTGGACGCCGGCATCTATTAAAATTTATGTTGATGCACAGTTGTATCACACGGTAGCCAACTCAGCAGCATTGCCATTTAATCAAAACTTTTTTATCTTATTAAATATGGCCATGGGCGGCAATTTTGGTGGTGCGGTTGACCCTGCATTTACCACGGCCACTTTTGAAGTTGATTATGTTAGGGTGTATCAGTAAAAACGTTTCACGCAGAGATTGCAGAGGAGCAGAGTTCGCTGAGTTTTCTCTGTTTTCTGCCCTCCTCAGCGAACTCTGCGTGAAAAAACAAATAAACATCGATTACCAAATGAGTTAGTTATTAGCAGTTAGTTTTCTCATTTAGCAATCTAAACTAAGCGGATCGTATTCACTTTTATTGGTAGGTACCTCCGCTTTTTTATATATTCATTTTGCGGGCTTAATTAAATTTTATGAAGTACTTCAATTTTAAAATGATAAAATATACAGTCTGCATCGTGGTTTTATTTGTGCATTTATTTGCGCAGGCGCAAACAAGTGTAAAACCAGATATAATATCCGTATCCATAGAAGAAAAAGTAAACAGCCTGCTACAGAAAATGACCCTGGAAGAAAAAGTAGGGCAGATGAACCAGTACAACGGCTTTTGGGAAGTTACCGGTCCAACACCTAAAGAAGGTGATGCCAAAAAGAAATACGACCACCTGCGCAAAGGCATGGTAGGTGCCGTTTTAAATGTAAAAGGTGCCGATAATGTGCGTAAACTACAGGAAATTGCCGTAAAAGAAACACGGCTGGGTGTTCCTTTGCTGTTTGGTTACGATGTTATTCACGGCCACAAAACCCTGTTTCCCATACCATTAGGCGAAGCCGCCAGTTGGGACCTTACAGCTATCGAAAAATCGGCACGTGTTGCAGCTATTGAAGCATCTGCCGCAGGCATTAACTGGACCTTTGCACCCATGGTGGATATAACCCGCGATGCCCGCTGGGGGCGTGTTATGGAAGGGGCAGGAGAAGATACCTACCTGGGCAGTAAGATAGGCGTGGCACGTATAAAAGGCTTCCAGGGCGATGACCTGGCCGCCAATAATACTATTGCTGCCTGTGTAAAACATTTTGCCGGTTATGGCTTTGCAGAATCGGGCAAAGATTACAATACCGTTGATGTGGGCACATCTACCTTATATAATGCAGTACTGCCGCCCTTTAAAGCAGCGGTAGATGCCGGGGTGCTTACCGTAATGAACTCCTTTAATGTACTTAACGGCGTACCTGCCACAGGCAACAAATTCCTGCAAAAAGATATTTTAAAAGATGCCTGGAAGTTTAATGGCTTTGTGGTATCTGACTGGGGCTCGGGTGCCGAAATGATTGCCCATGGCTTTGCCGCAAACCTAAGCCAGGTGGCCGAATTAAGTGCCAATGCCGGAAGTGATATGGACATGGAATCTTATGCCTACGTTGCCCACCTGAAAGATTTGGTGCAAGCTGGCAAGGTGGATATAAAACTGGTAGATGATGCCGTGAGGCGGATATTACGGGTAAAATTTAAATTGGGTCTTTTTGATGATCCATACAGGTATTGCGATGCCACCCGTGAAAAGGAACTTACTTATAATGCATCCAACATGGCTGCGGCACTGGATGTGGCCAAAAAATCAATTGTATTATTAAAAAACACATATATGCAGGGGAGTGGCAAGCCTCTGTTACCTATAGCCAAAAAACAGGCAAAAATTGCCGTAATAGGTGCCCTTGCCGATGATAATAACAGTCCGCTTGGCGGCTGGCGCATTGGTAGCGATGATAATACTGCCGTTTCGGTAATGGAAGGCCTTAAAAAATACAGCAACAACATCAGCTATGCCAAAGGTGCCGACCTTATAATTGGCAAAACCGACTTTATAAACGAAGTAAAAATAAACGAAACCGATAAAAACGGGTTTAAAGCAGCGGTGCAATTAGCTAAGAACTCTCAACTGGTAATCATGGTGTTAGGAGAACACGGTTACCAGACAGGCGAAGGCCGTAGCCGCAGTAAATTAGACCTGCCCGGTGTGCAGCAGCAGCTTTTAGAAGCCGTATATGCTGTAAACAAAAACATTGTACTGGTACTGATGAATGGCCGCCCGCTTGCAATAACCTGGGCCCACGAGCACATACCCGCCATTGTAGAAGCCTGGCAACTGGGTACACAAAGCGGTAATGCGATTGCACAGGTTCTTTATGGCGATTACAATCCTTCGGGTAAACTGCCCATGACGTTTCCACGGAGCGTAGGCCAGGTGCCCATTTACTATAACTATTACAGCACCGGCCGCCCCGGGCCAAAACCAGAGGTTTTTTGGAGCCATTGGGGCGATGAAACCAACAAACCGCTGTACCCGTTTGGTTATGGCCTTAGTTATACCAGTTTTAATTACAGTAATTTAACGGTAAATGATACCGACCAGGCCAATATAAAAGTAACTATTACGGTTACAAACACCGGTAAGGTAGAAGGTGAAGAGGTTGCCCAGCTTTATATACACGATAAATTTGCCAGTGTAGTGAGGCCCGTAAAGGAACTAAAGGGTTTCAACAAATTTAGCCTGAAGGCAGGCGAAAGCCGCCAGGTTGCATTTACATTAACCGCAGCCGAACTTGGGTTTTATAATAATGAAGGCGTATTTGTGCTTGAGCCAGGGGAGTTTGATATTATGGTTGGGGGCAATTCGGCCGAAGGGCTCAGTGGAGGCTTTACACTTAAGTAAGCAGATCAATGTTAAAAGTTTCACGCAGAGGGCACCGGTATCGGAGAAAACAGGGAAACCTCAGCGACCTCTGCAACTCAGCGACCTCTGCGTGAAAACCATAAAAAAGGGGCCAAAGTAAAAACTTAGCCCCGTTAATCCAATATCCTATGAAAAACCGATGTAAAGATGCGGCATAGTAAAGTAAGTTTGTTATAGAATTAACAGAATTAGTTACATAATTATATAGTTTACAACACGTTGTATTAATGTAAAGCATTGCATGTTCAATAAATTTCAACCATTAAGGCAACCCTGCACAGATAAAAAATAAAAGCCTCAGTTAATGAGTAGAAGGGTTTGCTAATCAAAATTATTTTCACCATATACTCTCATTCAAAATCAGGTTTATTAACCAAACCTTTCTTAGCTCAAAGGTAAGGAGTTTAAATTATCTATTTAACATAATATTAATTATAAGTAAATTGTGTACCTTTGAAATGTAGGCTGGTAGAAGCTTTAGTTAGTTTGCAGTATTCAATACTTATGAAAAACTAAAGACCGGGCAAATGCCCGGTCTTTAATATTATATCGTACAGTTTAGATTTAGTTTCTAAGAATATTATTGTTTTGGTTTTGCTTTTTTTACCGGCGGTGTATCATCAATTTCAAAGCCCCAGTCAGTCATTGTTTTGGGGCTGTTTGTAAAGCGACCCTTTAAAGTGTTTTTACTGGTCATTAAAGCCGATTTTACTTTAGCTGATGTTGCGTCCCTTTGCCGGAATAATTTTTCTGCCTGGTCGGCAAGTTTTACAGCTTCTTCGTGCAGTGCCAGGCTTGGTGCTATCAACGGGCCGCTTACAGCCCAATCTTCACCATCAAGATTGTTAAGTAACGAATCCCGGCCATCTGCCAGGTGTTTAGTGTACACTTTTTGTGCAAGATCCATTGTTTCTTTAAAGTTCGGGCTAATTACAACTCTGCCCTTTGTAAGTTTTGCCATTGGTTTACGATTTAAAAGATTATTAATGGTACAATATAATATTCCTCTAATTTATAATACCATTTATGCATTTGCAAGTAAAATATGTTAAATATTTTTTATTATTTCGAAACTGTATGTTTTATAATTAACAATATAATGTGTGATTATTAAGTTTTAAACTGGCTTCTTGTTGTTGTACTATATATAGCAATAACTGTAAGCTTTTAAGCCAAAAATGTGTCATTCAAGGCAATATTTGCTATAAATGGAGTAAAAAATGTAGAATTTTGCCACAAAATTCTACATTTTGTTATCAAATTTGTAGAGTTTATAGTAAAAGATGTAAAATATGATGCTAAAGTTGGCAACTTTGTTATTAAAACCGTAGCCTTTGTTAACAAAGGCATGGCAACGTTAAATAAAATTTAAACAAAATGTATTTTTGCTGCTCTCCTTTTTAAAATCTCCGCCCCTCGCCTTGGTAGCTGTCTTCACAAACCACTATGCCAGGGTTAAAAATAAGTAATAAGGTTGCCCATTGTTGCCTTACATTTTCTACTAAGGTTTATCATCTGCAATATTTACCATCTGCTTTAAAAACCTTAGTAGAAACCAGTATCAGGTACAGCAGCTAACCTTACTACCTTATTCCTAGCCTGGCGTGTCTTCACAAACCACTACGCTAAGTTCTTCGCTATAATCCGAAGCCCGTATAGTTGGAGCATTTAATAATATAACCTACTTTTAGCATTAGAGAAAAGGTATAGTGTGGATACAAACCAAGGCGTAGGCCTTCACTAAACATTAAACATCTTAAAATAAAAATCGTGAAATACTTATTTTTTTCTGCTTTACTGGCCCTTTCTCTTTCATCCTTTGCCCAGGTTGGTATTGGCACCCCAACTCCCAATGCCAAAGCCGCATTGGATATTACTTCTACCACCCAGGGCTTTCTTCCGCCCCGTATGGATTCAACTCAACGAACTGCTATAACATCTCCACCGGCCGGGCTTTTGGTATATCAAACAAATGCTGTAAGGGGGTTATATTATTACACCGGAAGTTTATGGACAATTGTTAATGCATCGCCATGTGGTTATGCAATCGGGCAGAACAATGCAAGCCTCGGGGGATATATTTTCTACCTAGATCAATCCGGATGCCATGGACTGGTGGCAGCGCCAACAGATCAGAGTATTGGGATACGATGGTATGCCGGAACATTTACCAATACAACGGCATTTGCAAGTGCAGTAGGTGGCGGAGATGGCAATACAAATATGATCGTTTATAACCAGGCAGGAGTTCATGCTACTTATGCTGCCGGGCTTTGTTATGATTTAAATTCTGGAGGATTTTCTGATTGGTATTTACCATCAAAGTACGAGTTGAATTTAATGTACAAAAATATTGGACAAGGGGCTTCGGTACCTAACACAAATGTTGCTGGTTTTACTAACACCTACTATTGGTGTTCCAGCGAGTTCGATATCCAAGCCGCAGTGCTCCAGTACTTTTCCAATGGCAACCTGTTCAACATCAACAAGAACTTCGATTATGCTGTGCGTGCGGTCCGGGCTTTTTAATCGCCATAGCTATCGGGACTATTTAACTATTTTTTTATTACAGCAAAGCGGTCGATTTTTTTTATGGCATTATATTAAACTAGGTGAGCCACCCCTTGAATAGGGTGAGTCACCCCTTAAAGGGTGGCTCACCCCCGGTGGACTAACAAAGCGGTGAGCCACCCTTTTGGGGTGACTCACCGGCACAGCAAATTTCAATATCTTTACCACATGACCCTTTACCAAAAATTACAACTGGCGCAAAGCGAAGAAGACGTTCATCCCAAATTTTGCAGTAGCGTTATCCAGTAAGACTTAATGGCAGTTTTGTATTTTCAATAAAGGAGAAAAGGCTATCATACCACTGCCTTCGTCTTAGTGGCACCGACATTTTTAGCATATTGTCCTCTATCCAGGAACCAACTGCAAAGCAGTTGAACCTTAACGTAGCAAGTGTAGGACTGGGCTGCTTTTGAAGCGTTACCTGGCGGAATAAACGCATCAAATTATAAGCTACCATTACAAAACGCATGGCTGTTTCTGTTGCACAAAAATCATCCATACAAAATCCCTGAACCCCAAAATCTTCTTTTAATTCTTTTATCCTGTTTTCTGCATCTCCTCTACGTTTATACTGTTCCCAAATTTCGGTTGCAGGTAAACTTTGATTGCAAACAAAAGCATGATAACGGGTTTTAAACACTTTATCTCTATCAATATCTTCTAACTTAAAAAGGCTGGTTAGTCTTTTACCTGTTGTCTTTTTACGTACCTCCTCCTGTTGCTTTATAATAACTACTGTTCTGGCTTTACTCCAATTGCCTTGTTTAAATTCTATTTCTGTAATCCAAATACCCATGCCGATTGCCTGCCAGTTTTTAATACCATAAATAGCACCTTGCAGCTTGGCATAAAGTTTACAAGACATCACATAAGCTATGTGTTTGTCTTCTATAAATTTCATAATTGCCTCACTACAAAAACCACTGTCTGCCCGGAACAAACCCACTTTTTTATTGGTAAGAATACTAAATGTTTCTTCTAAAAAATTAATACAATTGCTACTGCTACCTGTATTACCACTACGGTTCCAGCAATTGGCTACCATCCTTATATCGTTTACAAAAGCAAACAACGGATGATGGCTATTGCGGCCACGTTTGGTAGGATTATACCCTTTCTTACTTCCTTCTTGTTCTCCATAACGGGTAATTACACTGCTATCTACATCCAATGTATAATTATCAAATTGTAACTGCTCAAAGAACCAACTGTTTAATTCTATAAATAAAGAATGATTAAGGGACGGGGTGATTTTTTTGAAGAACCTTCCAAAAGTAGTGCCTGAGGCTACCCGTTTCCAGCCAAAAATCTGACGTAGAACTTCATCTAAGCGAACAACTGCTGTATGGCTAAATCTGAAGCAGCCAATCCATATACTAACCCAGAAACTCTCTATAATACTTATAGAATCTATACTATTGTTACTCTTGCCTTGAGGTAGACCTAACTCAAGTAATTTCTTACTGATACCTGTCTAGTCTAACAACAGTTTCATCTCCTGCATTCCGCCCCAGGGAGTTACCAAATTATCGCTGTATTCATGTTTCATACTCATAAACAAATTTAAGACAGCTTGGCATAAAATTATCTACTGCAAAATCTGGGATTAACAATTACACGGCCATCACTATTGGTAAAACTTTGCCCAAAAGTCTTCCCAATCATAAAAATGCTAAGTAAAGTAAATAAAACAATTTTCATAGTAAATCAACAAATTAGTAAAACATAAACAGTCTAAATCTCTGCAATACATAGAGCAGTGCAGTTGTATAGCCGCTAACGAACAGGGCTTTGTGCAGGCATGGGATTTGAAAAACGTCCGCCCCGAACCCCTGCTGATTGAAAAACAAATGTACAAGATAAGTTGCAAAAGTTCAGCGATGCTTGTCAAGCCGAAACCGAAGCTGATATCGAATTACAGCCGAAGTTAACAACGTCCTGCCATGCTTGCACAAAACCCCATGTTAGCGGTTCGTGCTACTGTTTTGATGGCATTGCTTCTATGACATGAATTTCATTTCCATCCGGGTCTTTTATCATAACCGTCTTTGCACCGTAGGGCATTTTGTCTATAATGGGCTGTGTATATTTCCCGTATTTGTAATCGCTACTCACTTCGTTTAGCCTTTTTAGAAAAGCATCCATAGAAATTACCATAAAACCGAAGTGTACAAAACCGACATGAGCTAAAGGTACAGGAGCAACAGCTTTCGTGGTGTCGTTGAGCCACTGTGATAAATGGAGTTCAACGCCTTCACCAACTTTCAACCATTTTACTGCGAATTGGGGTGTTGGAGGAAAGGGACACGGTATGGTGTCTGCCTGAAAAACTTTTGTGTAAAAAGCCACACTACTGTCCAAGTTCTGTACATCCAATAAGGTATGGTTATACCAAGCAACGGGTTTTTGGGC
>JBKJLT010000339.1:0-5172 GCA_046596765.1 Ferruginibacter sp.
GGGACCCCAAGGGAACCAGGATTTCTGTTGTATACACCGCCGAAGGAAAACTGAAACTGTTTGTGTATGATCTTGTAAACCGCCAAAAGCAAATTAAGATTGACCTTACCAAAGAATTTGACCAGGTACAGGATATGAAGTACATGCTTAACAGCAATACACTTTTATTTACCGCAGTTAAAAATGGCCATACCGATATTTTTACTTTCGACATTCAAAAAGAAAAAGCAAAACAGATAACCAACGATGTGTACGATGACCTGGATGCTTCCTTTGTAGCTTTCCCCAGTAAAACGGGCATCATTTTCAGCAGCAACAGGCCAAACCCTGCGGCTAAAACCGGTGAAACTGTTTTACCAAGCGACAGCAAATACAATATTTTTTTAATTACCAATTTTGGCGATAAGCCTGAGCTGAACCAGATTACACAGCTATCGGCTTTAAAATATGGCAATGCCCGTTCTCCCATGCAGTACAACGAAAGTCACTTTACGTTTGTAAGCGATGAAAATGGAATTGGTAACCGATATGCGGGCTTCTTTACCACAAAAAAAGCCGGGCTGGATACACTTGTTTTAATTGCTGATCAGATATTACGTAACCCATCTGCAAAAGAAGTTGACAGCACTTTAAAAGCCTTTAGAAAAACAGATGTTGATTCTATTGCCGTTGTGTCTGTTTCTGAAGATTCGGCCTACACATTTCCGTTAACCAATTACCAAAGCACACTTGGCGAAACACGTATTGCCGGCGATAATAACCAGGTAAGTGAAGTTACCCGCCAGAGCGATGAAAAAGTTTTATACAAATTAAAGATTGACGAAAATGTTTTACGCCGCAGAAATATAACGGCCCAGCCAACTGCGTACATGAAAAAACTCATGAACGAGTATAAGGATTCTGCTGCCGTAAATAAAGCAGTTGAAGCTGTTAACCCTGCAAAAAAAGAAGATGATATTTTTCAAACAGAATTTGCAGGAGAGAAAAAAGACAGCAGCGTAGCGGGAAAAGAAAATGTTAGTAAAGTAGCCAGATATGATGTTTTAAAAACAATAAAAAAATTCAGGTATAAGCCACCAAAATTTTCTGTCGATTATGGATCTGCAGGTTTCAACACCGGTGTATTGGTTAATCGTTACCAGGCTTATGGAGATGGCTCAGGCCCAATTATGCTCAATTCCGGCACGCCGCTAAGTGGCCTCATTCGCCTGGGAACAACCGAATTATTGGAAGATGTAAGAATTACAGGAGGTTTTAAAATATCTACCAACTTAAAAGACAATGAATGGCTGATCAGCTACCAGAATTTAAAACGCAGGATTGACTGGGGTGGTACTTACTACAGGAATGTACAGGGAGCCAATATACCTGTTACCTTTATAGATAGTTCCGGAAATGTTATTGGCCAAACAATATACCCCGGCAAAACATTTACCAATCTTTACCAGGTAAATGTTGCGTATCCTTTTGATGCTACTAAAAGCATACGTTTAAGTACCGGCATTCGTTCCGATAAGTCTGTTGTTTCCTCTGTAGATAATATCAGCAACAGTATTGAAAGCCAAAAAACACTGTATTCAGTTACACATCTTGAATATGTATATGATAACGCTTTAAACCCTGCCATGAACATTTGGAACGGCCTTCGTTATAAAATTTATTTTGACTACAACAGGCAGGTAAATAAAGTACGCTTTGCCGAAGGCCCCAGTACTTTTAACCTGGGGTTTGATGCCAGGTATTACTATCCAATTTACCGTAACTTTATCTGGGCCGGCCGGGCTGCCGGTGATTTTAGCTGGGGAAACCAAAAACTGATTTATTATTTGGGTGGGGTTGATGGCTGGCTGATGTTTGGTAACAATGTAAAAAGTAATGGACAAAACAGGTATTTTAATACCAATAACCCGCCTGCAAACGATCAGAGCTATGCATTCCAAAGCCTTGCGGTTAACATGCGTGGCTTTATACAAAATGTGGCCAATGGTAACAATGCCGTAGTAATTAACAGCGAATTCAGGTTGCCGGTTGTTTCAACTTTCTTTAACCGCACCATCAACAATGCATTCTTAAATAATTTCCAGATAACCCAGTTTATTGATCTGGGTACTGCATGGAATGGCACTTACTCAGGAATAAAACGCCCTCTTGCTGTTTATGGACAAGTACCATTACAGGTAAAACAAAAAGCCGGTGGTATTGGACCATTTGCAGGTGGTTATGGTTTTGGTGCCAGAAGCACACTACTGGGTTATTATTTAAAGTATGATGTAGCCTGGCCAATGAATGTTTTCTTTAAGGGAAAACCTATTATGTATTTTTCATTAGGTCTCGATTTTTGATCAAACGCATAAGTTACCTGTTTGCCCGGCTCAAATAGCCGGGCATTTTTTTTAAGGAAATATACAGCAGGTAAAAAAAGATGGTGAGCGTTCCGGTAACTGCCCATGTTTGCAAATGATCAAAAGGCGAAATAATGCGATGAACGATTGACCCCAGCAATTGAAACGGATTACTGGTAATATCCCAGCTATTCCACCTTAAAAACCTGCCCAGGTAAACACCAAAAGAAGCAAGAAATAAGATCAGTAAAATTGTCACTGACTGTAATTTTTTATGAATTGCTTTTAGCATAAACTCTTCAACCCTGTATAACGAAATAAAAGCCATCATTAACCCTGCCACAGATGCCGAAAATAATAATACTGCATCAAACCATTTGGGAACCTTGCTTTCTGTTTGCAGGTGTATCAAATCGGTAACTATATAAAGACTATTAGGAAAAAAAGCCAGCCATGAAAAGAGAACTAAAAATTGCTTCCATGTAGCTTTATCTGCCAGTTTATGAAAGACACTGCTGATGGCAAATGGTATCCATGCCAGAAAAATATTCCACACTAAAAATAAATAGAGCGTGCTACCTGTATAAAAAATACGCACAGCAATCAACAGGGCAATAAAAACCAAAAAAGCCAAAAGTGTTTTTTGAAAAGAAAATGTTGTGTTCATAGCAGTTATTCAATTTTAAATTAAAGCTACCGGTTAAGGCATTTTTGAACCACATAGAAATTATATAGAAACATAGCATTCACATAGTTTGCCTATGTGTTATCTATTGTTTACTATTTTCCTATGTAGTTCACTTGTACATACTGCTTTTATTCCTGATTATTTTAAATACATAATTATTTTAGGCATAAAAATAATCCCTCCTGTTACCAGGCTAAAAACAGCCGATAGTAACACAGCACCTGCGGCAATGTCTTTAACTTTTTTTATACCCGGATGTTGTTCTATATGCACCATGTCACATAGTTTTTCAATCGCTGTATTCATCATTTCCATTACTAATACTAAAGCAATACAAAAGCAGATTGCTATCCATTCTGTGGCAGCTATGTTTAACACTATAGCAAAAATTATTGCAGCAATTGCAGCAATTACATGAATCCGGAAATTGCTTTCAGATTTAAAACAGTATTTTATCCCTGCCCATGCATAGGTAAAAGATTTTATTAGTTTCATAATTATTTATTTAGTGCCGAAGTTATAACTGGGTTCAACAGGTTTCTTTTAACATAGGCATCAGTGGCATTCCACGATAGCCAGGAGTATGTTTTTTGTTTTCCAAAAAATTCTCTTTTACGCATCTGATAAACTTCAAGTGGCGTTTGAGCTGAGCGATACAGGTATTCTCCTTCTCCTTTTACCGCTTCCTTTTTGTCGTCCAGTATATCCTGGTTCTGTTCAAGTAAAGGGAGTGTTTTATCAGATAGTGTCAATAAGAATTTCACATCAACCGGTATGCTGTTTTTGTGTGCCAGGTTATAGCCGGCAATGGTTTCATCCCAATGCACGCAGGATGCGACAACCAGTAAACCAACAGCAAACCAGCCATTAACCCGCCATAAATAATACGCAGTTTTACGTTGATGAATTTTTATAAACACAGTTATCAATCCCATCAATACCATTACTAAAAACACCAGCACACCAATACGTTTATAGGCAAGCCCCATGTGAACGATGTAATAATAATCACGCAGCAAAACCGAAACAACCAGCACTGCATTCTGCAATATCCAGCCATAGGCACCATAACGCAGCCATTTGTTCTTTTTATAAAAATTTAAATTACCCCTGAAGAAAAACAACAGCACCAGCATGGCAAGCACAATGGAGAAAATAAGCATGCCGGTTCCTTCATGTACATATTGTGTAAGGTTAAGGTTAGGCGTATAACTAAAGCCAAACCATACATAGGTTATATCAATGGCATTAATAAACAGCAGCAGTGCATTCAGCACTACAAGACTTATTATACCAACCGTATTTTCGTTACGTAAAGCCATAATACCATTTGCAAAACGGCCCATAAATAAAGTGAGCAAATCGAACATGGCTGTTTCTTTCCATTTCTTTAAATTATGTTTACTACGCCATAGGTCATTGTGTTTTGCAAATTCCTTTTCCGAAAAATAATTGTTCTTCATTTTTAATATCAATCCTCCGGTAATAAATAAACCCAGCATTAAAAAACCAAACCGTTCCCAGTTAAACCAATCAAAAAAGCGGGTAAAGAAATGCTGTAGTGCAATTCCCATACTGTTAACTACATCTTTAAATATAGTATTGGAAAACGAGTAGATCAGGAAGAACACCGCGGCAATCATCAGCGGAATAATTAAAAAGCGAAGTGCTTTTTTTATACCCAACGATTTTATCTCTCCTTTTTTAATCTGCCTGATATCTTCCAGAAAAGAAAATACAAAGAGCAGGTAATTACCAACAGCCGATGCTGCAGCATACCAAACCGAACGATGCAGGAACTGCGTAAAAACCACCACCAGTAAAAGCGTGGCGCTGAATGCCAGTTTGCTGAGGATGGTATTGTGTAACACAAGCGTAATCAATGTTACAGCGTGTGCAAGCAACAGCCATTTCATTACCGGTTTGGTAAAAGCAGCCGGGTACAGATAAAAAACGGACAATAAAATAAACGCATCAAAAAGCAATGCATTTACAGCAATTTTTTCCTGCCAGAAAATAATATTAAATAAGATGGTGCCAGTAAACAGCAGTACAATTTTTAGTGCCGGAGTCTTCATGATTATTTTTTTAAAAGTTGAATTATAAACAGCTCAATACAGTAGCAATAGCCAATCAGCATGT
>JBKJLT010000424.1:0-2965 GCA_046596765.1 Ferruginibacter sp.
GCCGTTCACCCGGGAACCAAAGCCTAAAAGAACTACGCCAGGTAAAAAGAAGACCTTTGAAGAAAACAATCTTCCTTCTTCCCAAAAAACAAAAACACTGCAGTACAAACAAAACAACGTACATGACTTTGCCTGGTTTGCCGATAAAACTTTTACCATAAAAAGCGATACGCTCAAATTGCCCTCCGGTAAAATAATTACTGCAAGTGCTTTTTATTACAGTGAAAATGCAGCAAACTGGAGCAACAGCATTGCCATGATTAAAAGAGCCATTCTTGCCAAAAGTAAATGGCTCGGAGAATATCCTTATAATGTGGTAAGTGTTGTTGATGGCGGCAATGGCGGCGGTATGGAATATCCTACCATCACCTTGCTGAATGATGGTGGTTCAGAAAAAATGCTTGACTTTGTTATTAACCACGAAGTAGGCCACAACTGGTTTGAAGCAATACTGGCAACCAATGAACGCACACATCCGTGGATGGATGAAGGCATGAATACCTATTATGATAACCGCTACTCCATGCAGCAATATGGCAATACAAATATTGATATCATACAAACAAAGTCTGCATTTATAAATAAAAGATTGCCGGATGATATTCAGCATACATTGTTACAAACGGTAACAACAATAAAAAAAGATCAGCCCATTGAAACCAGTTCCGAAAAGATGACTGCCTTTAATTACAATATGGTTACTTACATTAAAACCGGCGACTGGATGCAACTGCTGGAAGACAATTTAGGTAAGACCTTATTTGATAACTGTATGCAGGAGTATTACAAGCGCTGGCAGTTTAAACATCCTTATCCCGAAGATTTTAAAAAGGTAGTGGAAGAAGTAAGTGGCAAAAATGTGGATGCTATTTTTGATTTGCTGAATAAAAAAGGAGACCTGAAAAAATCAACAGTAAAAAAAGATATCCGCTTTGCTTCATTCTTCAGCCTGAAAGAAACCAATAAACACCATTATATTTTTGCATCGCCTGCCATTGGCTATAATTTTTATGATAAGCTGATGCTTGGTGTGCTGCTGCATAATTATACATTGCCACAAAATAAATTTCAGTTTGTGATAGCGCCCTTGTACGCAACCAAAAGCAAACAGTTTAATGGCATTGGCAGGTTAAGCTATACGCTTTACCCAGGTAATAACGGGCAAAAGTTTGAACTGGCGCTTGCTGGCACAACTTTTTCAGGCGATAATTTTACCGACTCAACCAATACTACTCATCCTCAACGGTTTTCCAAAATAGTGCCATCAATCAAATATACTTTTGCCAATAAAAATCCACGCAGCAGCATAACTAAGTTTATACAATGGAAAACTTTTTTATTCAGCGAGCAGGGATTGCTTTTTACAAGGGATACCGTAAACCAGGTTGATATAATTACCTATCCAACAGCATCAAGGTATGTAAACCAATTACAGTTTGTTATTGAAAACAACCGTGTGTTATATCCGTACCGTGGAGCATTACAGGTTGAACAGGGAGAAGGTTTTGCCCGGATCGCTTTTACCGGAAATTATTATTTTAATTACGCCAAAGGCGGCGGAATGGATCTAAGGTTGTTTGCCGGCAAATTTTTCTACCTGGGCGATAAAACTTTTATTAAGCAGTTTCAAACAGACCGCTATCAATTAAATATGACCGGGCCAAAAGGTAATGAGGATTATACCTATAGCAATTATTTTATTGGCCGCAGTGAGTTTGATAAATTTTACAGTCAACAGATAATGATAAGAGATGGTGGCTTTAAAGTACGCACCGATTATTTAAGCAATAAAATAGGAAAGAGTGATGACTGGCTGGCTGCAGCAAATTTTACTTCAACTATACCTAATGCTGTAAACCCATTTGCTGTGCTGCCTTTTAAACTACCCATCAAAGTGTTTTTCGACATAGGCACTTATGCCGGTGCCTGGAAAAAAAATGCACCTACAGGCAGGTTTATTTATGATGCAGGCCTGCAGCTGTCTTTATTTAAAAATGTTGTAAATATTTATGTCCCCATTTTGTATAGTAAAGAGTACAAAGACTATTTTAAATCTACCATCGTAGAAAAAAGGTTTGTAAAGAATATTGCTTTTAGTATTGACCTGCAAAACATCAACCTAAAAAGATGGGTTCCGCAAATTCCATTTTAAAAATGGAAATCAGTTATCTCACATATCAACAGATTGATAAAACAAAATGGGATGCCTGCATTAAACAGGCCGACAATGGATTGATATATGCCTGCTCATACTATTTAGATGCGATGGCGAAGAACTGGGATGCGCTGGTACTAAATAATTACGAAGCGGTGATGCCACTTACCTGGAACAAAAAATACGGCATTCACTATTTATACCAACCGGCATTTACAGCGTGCCTGGGTGTTTTTGGAAATGCAATAACAGCGGAAATTGTTAACACTTTTTTAAAAGCCATGCCTGCAAAATTTAAATACTGGGATATTTATTTTAACACAGGCAATCTTTTTAAACTGCACGACTTTGATTTGTATGAAAGGATGAATTATGTTTTGCGCCTGGATGCTGATTACGAATTATTATACAAAGCATACCGGGATAATATAAAACGGAATATTAAAAAGAGTGAACAGTTTGGCTTAACTATCCATAAGCATGTTGCCATTGCAGAAGTTATAAACCTTGCCCACGGGGCCCTGCGGGCAAAAGAACAGGCAGGCAATTTCACTTCGGCTGCTGATGATGATTTTATACGGTTTGAAAAACTATACCAGTTGCTACATAAAAATCAGAAAGCAACAACATACGGCGTTTATCTGCCGTTGGCCGGCGGGGCAAACGGCGGCGAAAAACAATTAATGGCATCTCCCGTTTTTTTCTTTTCGCATGGCAGGTCTTATTATATTATGGTGGGCAATCATCCCAACGGGAAAACATTGGGGGCATCACATGCACTTATCAATGCTTTTATTAAAGACCATGCCG
>JBKJLT010000438.1:0-3075 GCA_046596765.1 Ferruginibacter sp.
TAAACTGTCATCCTTTTGCTCCATTGATCCCTATAATTAAAACCTGCAGAATGTGTGGTTGAAATACCTGCACTGCTGCCACCGGTAAAGGCAGGCGAACTGCCACCACCGCCGCCGCCTTGCTGCATCATATTGTTCATGGCACCCATGCCGCCCATATCACTCATAGCACTCATGCCAGAGCGCATCATGCTGGTAGCGCCACGATTACCACCACCGCCAAAATTAAAGAGCGAAGTATTGGTGTTATTGCTGTTTGCAATTACAGAAATTTGTGTGTTGTTATTAAACAGGTTGCCATTTAGCGAACTTTGGTAGCGGTCATGGGTGCCGTAGCCACCGGTTACACGGCCAAAAAAACCTTTGTTCTTGTCTTTTTTAATCTGGATGTTCATCACTTTATCGGGGTCGCCATCCTTAATGCCGCTAACGGTTGCCTGGTCTCCATAATCATCAATGATCTGAATCTTATCTACAATATTAGCAGGTAATTCTTTGGTGGCCGTTTTTACATCGCCCCCAAAAAAATCTTTACCATTTACTTTTACACGGGTTACGGCCTTGCCCTGTGCGGTTACATTGCCATCTTTATCAACCTGTATGCCCGGCATTTTTTTAATCAGGTCTTCCACCACGGCGCCTTCCTTTACTTTAAATGAGGATGCGTTGTATTCAATAGTATCCTCCTTAACTACAATAGCCGGTGCTTCCACCACCACTTCACTTAACAGTTTTGCATCCTGCGCCAATGAAAAACTGCCTACATCAATTGTTTTTTCTGCCTTGGCAACTGGTACATATCTGGCCTTGGGCCAATAACCCAAGTGGCGGATAACTATGGAGAATGGAGAAGATGGAACCACTCCAAAACGAAAAACGCCTTTATCATCAGTAAATGTATAACTGGTATCGGTTGGGTTCGATTTTACAACCAATGCAATCACCGCATTTTCAATTGGCTTTTTGCTGGCAGAATCAAGGAGAATACCTTTCACCTGTGCATTTGACGCAAAACCAAAGACTATTAAAACAACTGACAATAAAAATTTTCTCATTAAACAGAGTTGATATACGAATTCATTCGTGTAAAAATAGTCTCCAAAATTTGTATGTAAGTATTTAATTTGATAAATGGCAACTGTTTTGGGGAATTCTTAACATTCTCAAAAAGAGGGAGTTAAAAATTATAAGTCAGCGAAACCGCACCTGGTCCTGCATTCAGCGTTACTTTATCTCCCATCCCTTTTAATTGCTTACCATGTTTACGATGAATGGAATATATAATGGCATCGTACAATAATAAAAACCCACCCTGCAACATAATTGAGTTGCCATAACCTTCAAACTTCTCCGGATTTTTTTGATTGTCGCTGGTTTTATTCATCAGCAAACCAGCCCCAACATAAACCACATCCAAACCTAAATTTATAAGGTAAGTTTTTTCTATCCTGTTTTGATGTTTAAGCACATCGGCCAGTACGGGATTATTTATTTTTTCTCTGCCGGCACCAAAATAACCCAGTCCTGCAAGAGCCAGGTTAATGCCGCCCCACATTACATTCATCTGGTGAAAATAACGTACTTCTTTATTGCGGGTATTTGTTGCAAAACCGCTACCCACAATATTTACAACCGACCAACCGGCCAATGCCGCCATCGAGTTTTTGGTATAACGTACACGTTCTTTCTCAAATTTTACCAGGTCTGTTTTTTGAGAAAAAGAGGACAATGAAAATGCTGTAAAGCATAGAAAAAGCAGTGTTTTTTGCATAACTTATTTTTTATAAGTTACGTAACAATTTTTTGTTCAGATTGTTTTAGACTGTAATCAAAAAACCAGCTGTCAACTCCTCCTGCTTAAACCCTAAACATTTACTACCTTTGCCAGCTACCCATAAAAAGATGGGTATTTGCTGTCATTATGGCTCAAAATTATTTTCTGCACCATATTTGTCAAGTAATAATCCTCATTATTGAGCATAAATAGAATACCCAACAATACTGAATTTTATGATAGGAGCTATTTCGAAACTTTTTGGCGGTAATAAGAGCGAAAAAGATGTAAAAAAAATAAGGCCTCAGGTTGAACAAATCAACAACTTCTTTAACCAGTATCAGTCACTTAGCAATGATGAATTGCGTAATAAAACTGCAGAGTTTAAGCAACGCATTGCCACACATCTCAACAAAATAAATACAGAAATTGCCGATAAGCAAAAAGCAGCCGAAGAATTGCCTGTTGAAGACATTAATGGCAAAGATGTTTTTTATAAAGAAATCGATGAATTAAAAAAAGATAAAGACAAGGAGCTGGAAGTGGTACTACAGGAAATTTTACCCGAAGCATTTGCCGCAGTAAAAGAAACCAGCCGACGTTTTAAAGAAAATGAAACCCTGGAATGTACAGCAACTGAATTAGACAAATTACTTGCAACAAAAAAAGACAGTTTAACTATTCAGGGCGATAAAGCCATTTATAAAAATAGCTGGACCGCAGGCGGCACCAAAGTAACCTGGAACATGGTACACTATGATGTGCAGTTGATTGGTGGTATGGTTTTGCACAGCGGCAAAATTGCCGAGATGGCAACCGGCGAAGGTAAAACCCTGGTGAGCACTTTGCCTGCTTACCTAAATGCATTAAGCGGCGAGGGTGTACACATCGTAACAGTGAATGATTATTTGGCAAGAAGAGATGGTGAATGGAACGGGCCCATCTTTGAATTTTTAGGCCTGCGTGTTGATTGTATTGATAAGCACGAACCCAACAGCGATGCCCGCCGCAATGCCTACAATGCCGATATTATTTATGGCACCAACAACGAATTTGGTTTTGATTACCTGCGTGATAATATGGTGCATACACCCAACGAAATGGTGCAGCGCAAACATCATTTTGCCATGGTGGATGAGGTGGATAGTGTGTTGATTGATGATGCCCGTACGCCTTTAATTATCAGTGGCCCCATTGGACACAGTGATAACACTCAACAATTCTTCGACCTGAAACCACGGATAGAAAAATTAATTGACGCACAACGAAAAGCGGTAACCCAGTTTTTAATTGAAGCCAAG
>JBKJLT010000115.1:0-5111 GCA_046596765.1 Ferruginibacter sp.
GATATTATGGCCGCAGTGCCGATAAATTAAGCTGGGGAGAAATGGCCGCACTTGCTGTTTTACCTAATGCGCCTGCATTGGTACACCCCGGTAAAAACAGAAATGTATTGTTGAAAAAACGAAATGCGCTCCTTGACAATTTACTACAGGCAGGAAAGATTGATAAAGCCAGCGCAGAACTTGCCAAGCTGGAACCTTTGCCCGATGAGCCTTACCGGCTACCACAAAATGCATCGCATTTATTGCAGCGATTTATAAAAGATAATAAAAACTGGAAGCAGGAAACAAAAATTAAAACAACATTGGATGGCAATCTGCAAAAAAATGTAGGAATTATTTTACAACAACACCAGGCTGTTTTAAAAGGCAATGGTATCAACAATGTTTGTGCACTCGTACTTGATGTGGAGACCGGAAACACGCTGGCCTATATTGGCAATATTGCAGATGCACATAACAAGGAAATGGAAGCAGATGTGGATGTGATAGCAGCGCCACGCAGTCCGGGTAGTGCACTGAAACCAATACTATATGCATCTATGTTAAGCGATGGATTGATATTACCCAACTCCATCATTGCGGATATACCAACACAAATAGGAAGCTATGCTCCCAAGAATTTTGATTTGAGTTATGATGGTGCTGTACCTGCTGGCAGGGCTTTATCCCGAAGTTTAAATGTGCCGGCAGTAAAAATGTTGCAGCAATACAAGTACCAGCGTTTTTATGAAACATTGCAACAAACCGGCATTACCACTTTAAATAACAACGCCGATTTTTATGGGTTGAGTTTAATACTCGGTGGCTGCGAAGTAACCATGTGGGACCTTGCCGGTGTTTATGCATCCATGGCACGTACATTAAACCATCAAACAAAAAATCATGGCAAGGTTGATGCAAATGATTTTCATCAACCCAATTATATAGCTGCAAACAAAACACAAACCACAAACAACAAACCACAAACCACAAATCTCCCACTCGATGCAACAAGCATCTGGTTCACCTTCCAGGCTATGCAGGATGTGATGCGGCCCGGCGAAGAAGGCCTGTGGCAGCAGTTTTCATCATCTCAAAAAATTGCCTGGAAAACCGGTACCAGTTTTGGTTTTAGAGATGGATGGGCAATTGGTTTAACGCCAAAAAACGTGGTGGCGGTTTGGGTTGGCAATACCGATGGCGAAGGAAGACCGGGATTGGTGGGCATACAGACAGCAGCTCCGATTTTATTCGATATTTTTCGATTGTTGCCAAATACAAGGTGGTTTGAAAAACCAAAATACAATTTTATATATGTACCTGTTTGCAGGCAAAGCGGTTACCGTGCAAATATTGATTGTCCGGATGTTGATACTTTATTTATGCCGCCCAATTCAGGCAAGGTTGCACTTTGTCCTTATCATAAAATAATTCACTTGGATGCAACGGGAAATTTTCGTGTTACAGAAGCCTGCGAATCGCCATCAGCAATGCAGCACAAAAGCTGGTTCATTTTATCGCCTGCCATGGAATTTTATTACAAGCAACGAAACGTAGATTATATACCGCAGCCGCCATTTAAATCCGGCTGTACTTTTGCAGAAACAGGAAAGCTAATAGAAATAATATATCCGAAACCCGATGCAAAAATTTATGTGCCGCTGGAAATTAATGGCCAGCGGGGCAGCACAGTTTTTACCGCAGCGCACCGCCGTGCAGGTGCAAAAATCTTTTGGAGTATCGATGATAAATTTGTTGGCACTACACAAAATTTTCACCAGTTGGGATTAAATCCATCTCCCGGAAAACACATCATCACCCTGGTGGATGAAAACGGAATCAGTGTGAGCAGGGAGTTTGAAATACTAGAAAAAGAAAATCGTTGATTGTGATGATTTATATGATTTCGCTGATTTATACCCACAACTAAAAAGCTATCAAATTTCTACTTACTTTTAAACCCTAAAACTTTTTACTATGCCAATACGTATGGAAGATGATCCAACGGATCAACAGGATTTTGACGACAGTAACACATCAGGTGGAAGAACTACAGGCGGCGGTGGCTTGCTGGCTTTTTTACCCTTGATATTTTCATTATTCAGAGGCGGAGGCGGCGGAAAAAAAATAATTTTATTATTGATAGCCGCAGGTGCAGCTTACTTTTTCTTTTTCAGAAACAGCGGTGGTGGAGGCAATGTAATTCAAAATCTTTTTTCGCAAAGTGGTTATAGTTTTAGTCCTCAGCAATTTAAAAAAGCAAATGTTTACGAGGGCCTTGCTGATGACAATACAAAAAATCCATTGCCGGAAAGTGTTTCATTATTAAAATTTGCGCCTGACAGGCAAAACCAGGGCCAGCAAGGCTCTTGTGTAGCCTGGAGCAGTGTGTATGCAGCACGTACAATTGTAGAAGCTGCATCTACCAACCAACCGGGCAACAACACGGCTTACAGTCCGGCTTTTGTTTATAACCAGATTGGTTTGGAAGGTTGCCAGGGCGCATACATTCAAAACGCAATGGAGTTTATGAGCGCCCGGGGCGTGGTTCCCTACAACGATTTTCCATATGATGACCAGGATTGCAGCCGCCAGCCCAATCAGGCTTTGGAAAGTAAAGCAACTCAAAATAAATTACACGGTTTTACCAGGTTAACTGATGGCGAAAGCACCGAAGGAATTAATGTACGTGCAATAAAAGAACATCTTGCAAAAGATGCACCGGTTGTTATTGGCATGATGGTGGGCGGCAGTTTTATGCAAAGCATGATGGGAAAAGAAATGTGGGCACCAACCGATGACGACCGCACACAGGCTGGCTTTGGCGGACATGCCATGTGTGTGATTGGCTATGATGATCGCAAACAGGCTTTTCAGATAATGAATAGTTGGGGGCCAGAATGGGGCAACAACGGAATTGGCTGGGTTCGCTATGCCGACTTTAAAGAGTTTGCACGGGAAGCTTATGGTGTAGACCCGATGCCAAAACGTGGTGCAGCTACGAGCATTGGTTTTGAAGCCGCAATCGGTCTGATAAAAAACGACGATAAACAATATATTCCTTTAAAATTAAAAACTGGTAATGTTTTTGAAACTGTTAATACCGTTGCTGCCGGCACCAAATTTAAAATGGAAATAAAAAATTCTACCGAGTGCAATATTTATATTTTCGGACAGGAAACTGATGGCAGCAGCTATACATTATTTCCTTATCCATCAAAAGAAGATGCAACAAAGACAGCTTTCTCTCCTTTCTGCGGCATTACTGGTTACCGGTTATTTCCAAGGGGAAAAAGTTTAGTGCCGGATAACGTTGGTAACAAAGATGTGTTTGCGGTTGTAGTAACAAAGCAACCTTTAAACTGGTTTGCAATTAATAGTTCTATTAGCAAGAGCACGGGAGCGGATTACGGAGCCAAAGTTGCAGCGGCATTACAGCAAAATGCAGTGAGCGGCGTGCAGTTTGCAGCAGGCAGTAATGGCACCATAAACTTTAAAGCCGCAAACAGCAGCCAGAATGCCGTACTTTGCTTGGTAGAAGTTAAAAAGTAAAACATGAAAAAATTAATGGTAATTATATTTTGTTTGATGGGTTATTTAACCAATGCACAAACAGAAGGAAATAAATTATACCATCCTGAAGCTGATGCAGTAAAGGACATTAAGGCTGCTGTAAAAAAAGCCAGGGCCGAAAATAAATATGTGCTGCTGCAGGGCGGTGGTAACTGGTGTACCTGGTGTATTGAATTTGCACGGTTTTGTAAAGCTGATCCAAAAATAGACTCTGTAATAAATGCCAGCTTTATCTGGTATCATTTAAATTACAGCAAAGAAAACGAGAACAAAGCCTTGTTCGCAAAATATGGCTATCCCCAGCGTTTTGGATTCCCCGCATTCATCATCTTAAATCAAAAAGGCAAACGCATACATACCCAAAACAGCGAATACCTGGAAGATGGTAAAAAAGGTTACGACCAGAAAAAGGTAAAGGCATTTTTAGAAATGTGGAGCCCGAGGGCGTTGAATCCGGAAATGTACGGTAAGTAAAATTTTAGATTTTAGATTTGCGATTGTAGATTTATAGGAACTCTGTGAATTTAAAGCAAATCTAAAATCGCCAATCTAAAATCTAAAATCACAAATGACCAACGCCGGCCAATTCCTCCAACTCATCAAACACCCGTTTAAATTTAAGCTATACATGCTTTCCAAATTACCCAGCGCATTTTTTTGCGGGGTAAGGGTTGTTGATGCTGATGAAAATAAATGCGCTGTAAAAGTGCCATATAAATGGTTTAGCCAAAACCCGTTTAAGAGCACCTATTTTGCCTGCCTGAGTATGGCTGCCGAAATGACCACTGGTTTGCTGGGCCTTATGCACATACATAAAAGACAACCGGCTGTAAGTATGCTGGTGGTAAAGATAGAAGGCAACTTTATAAAAAAAGCTACCGGTATAACTGTTTTTACCTGCGAAGATGGCCTCGCCATTAAGCAAACCATTGAAGATGCCGTAAGAAGTAATGAAGGAAAAATAATTACTGCAAAATCGTATGGCCGCAATGAAGCAGGTGAAATTGTTGCAGATTTTGCTGTTACCTGGAGTTTTAAGGCAAAATCTAATATAAACTGATTTAAACTTACTATCCCTCTATTTATGTAAATTGCATCCCCTGCAATTTGTATTTTAAAATTACAGGTGTTAAAAGTTCAATAGCATTACCGTCGCACAAGAGTGCGACGCCACCGAAGATGAACAAAGAAAAAATGCTGGTAACAAAAATTTAAAACACAATCTTCTCCATTTCACTTCTCCGCCTTTCGGCGGAAAGGATAGGATGGGGACTTTATATTATGGCAAAAGACTTACGTAAACAGGAAGCTTTAGACTACCACTCAAAAGGCCGCCCGGGTAAAATAGAAGTTGTACCCACCAAAGAGGCCAAAACACAAAGAGACCTTTCACTTGCATACTCACCCGGCGTCGCCGAACCTTGCCTTGAAATTGCTGCAAACCCCGAAGATGTATATAAGTATACTGCCAAAGGAAACCTGGTAGGTGTTATCAGTAATGGCACCGCAGTATTGGGATTGGGTAATATTGGCCCCGAAGCCAGTAAACCGGTAATGGA
>JBKJLT010000333.1:0-2676 GCA_046596765.1 Ferruginibacter sp.
ACTGGGCGAACGTGCCGATAGCAGCGTACTGCAGCAAAAAGAAAAAAAGGCAGTGGTAGAAGGCTCATTTAAAGCAATGAATAAAAAGGCCATCGGCGATTTTTTAAAAGAGAACGACCTGGATGCCGAAGATATGCTGATGATAAGAAGAGAGATTGCAGCAAATGGCAAATCAAGGGCATTTATAAATGATACACCGGTTAATCTTAACCAGCTTAAAGCCCTCAGTACGCTATTGGTTGATTTGCACCAGCAGTTTGATACGCAGGAACTGAATTCATCCGATTTTCAGCAGCAGGTTTTAGATGCACTTGCCGGCAATAGCGAACTGCTGCAGCATTACCGGCAGATTTTTCATCAATACAAAAAAACAAAAAAAGAATTAACAGAGCTACAGGCAGAGCAAGCCGCAGCCAATGCCGCATTAGACTATAACCGTTTTTTATTTGACGAATTAGATGAAGTAAATTTTAAAACAAACGAACTGGAAGAACTAGATGCAGAATTAAAACTGCTCAGCAATGCCGAAAATATAAAGCAGGAAATTACCGGCATTTATTACGAACTTAAAGATAGTGAGCAACCGGTTGTGCAGCAGTTAAAAATGCTTTCCAATAAGTTAAATGCACTTGAACAATTTCATACCGGTATTGGTGAACTGGCCGTACGTTTGCAAAGTACACAATTAGAACTGGCCGATATTGCAGATGAGCTTGACCACATAAACAACAATATTAACTACAGTGCGGAGCGCATTCAGATTGTGAACGACCGTATTTCGATAGGTTATAAATTGCAGAAGAAACATGCTGTAACTACAACTGCCAAATTACTGCAGATAAAAGATGAATTGCAGGAAAAGCTTAACCAGATATTAAACATCGGCGAAGCCATTCAGCAAAAAGAAAAGCAAAGTAACGAACTGTTGCAGCAGTGCGAAAAAGCTGCAAAAGTAATTTCTGACAATCGCAAAAGAACTATTAAGCCGTTTGCCGAAAATGTAAACAGCTTACTGGCCCGTGTGGGCATGCCCAATGCACGTTTTGCTGCTGAAGTAAGGCCGCTGGATACTTTGGGAGAACTTGGCATTGATACCATAGAATTTTTATTTGATGCCAATAAAAGCAATCGTTTTGAACCTTTGCGTAAAGTTGCAAGTGGGGGAGAGCTGAGCAGGTTGATGCTTTGCATAAAATCGCTGGTTGCAAAAAAATTGCAATTACCAACGCTGATATTTGATGAGATTGATACCGGTATCAGCGGTGAGGCGGCCAAGCAGGTTGGTGGTATCATGAAAGAATTATCTGGCTCTCACCAGTTAATATCCATTACACATCAGCCACAAATAGCGGCAAAAGCGGATGCTCATTATTTTGTGTATAAGGCAATTGAAAAAGACAAGATTGTAACTTCTATAAAATTGCTGAATAATGATGAACGCATTACTACCATAGCGCAAATGCTTAGTGGCGAAAAGCCTACAGCTGCTGCATTGCAGAATGCCAGAGAAATGGTGGGAAATTGATTCATTTATCTTCCTTTATAATTATTATCGCCTATTTGGTTATAATTGGTTTGGCTGCTTTAATGGCATTTCCATTTTGGTTTTTTAACAGGTATTTGGTACAAAAAATAAGGCAGGGAGAAAGTGGTAAAAGAATGATTGGATATTCCATTACTGATATGATAACGGCATTATTTTACAATTTATTGGCATTATATAGATGATTTGGGTTCGTAAATGCTTAGATTAAGATTTAAGATAAATAATTTTATCTTTACTAAAATTTAAATAATGGTTTTCAAAATAACAAAAAAAACTACCAAAGAACAATTGGATGCCTGGCTGGCAAGTTTGCCGCCATCAAAAGTCAATCATCTGAGTGCAAAACCATTCGATGCATCTAAATTTAAAGGTAAACTCAAAAGAAAATTAGATGGCTTAAAAATTCAAAAACAATTAAGGGATGAATGGAACTAAGTTATTGGTAGATACAAACATTTTTATCAATCTCGGTTCTGGAAACAAAGATGTTGATGCGAACCTTATGGATAACACCCTTTACTATTCCATTATTACCGAAATTGAATTACTTGGTTATCATGCAATTACCGAATCAGAAAAAAAATTTTTTGCAGAGGTTTTAAGCGAATGTATTGCTTTGGAAGTATCATATTCAATAAGAATTTCTGCAATAGAGCTAAGACGAAAATATAAGCTTAAAACACCTGATGCAATTATTGCAGCCTCTGCAATGGAATTAAAAATACCATTATTAACAACTGATACCGATTTCAAAAAAATAAAAGAACTAAACGTAATAATAATTTAAACCACATGGGATTCAACTTACTTAAAGGAAAAAAAGGAATCATTTTCGGCGCACTTGATGAAAGATCCATTGCCTGGCGTACTGCTTTGCGTTGCTACGAAGAAGGCGCAGAGTTGGTATTATCAAATGCACCAGTAGCCATGCGTATGGGCGAAATAAATAAACTGGCAGAGATAGTAAAGGCACCGGTTATTGCCTGCGACGTTAGCAGTAACGAAGATGTTACAAACCTTATCACCAAAACGATGGAGCATTTTGGTGGCGGTGTTGATTTTATACTGCATTCAATTGGCATGAGTATTAATGTACGTAAAGGAAAACATTATACCGAAATTGATTATGG
>JBKJLT010000375.1:0-13101 GCA_046596765.1 Ferruginibacter sp.
ACCATTAATAATGCAAAGCTTGCAATGGGTGGTGTTGCACATAAGCCCTGGCGGTTAACATCGGTTGAAAAATTTCTTGTTGGCAAACCAGTAAACAAAGAAACATTTGCCGCAGCCGCTAATATGGCCATGGAAGGCGCCGCTACTTTCGGTGAAAACAATTTTAAAATTAAAATGGGCAAAGCTGCTGTAACAGAAGCATTGCAACAGGCATCACAAAAAAATTAACCAGGCTTTAATTAATTCCAATGGATAAAGATCTTCAAATACCAACAACTTTTTTTGCCGACGACCGTGTAGATGGCATTGAAAAAGTAACCGGCAAAGCAACATACTCTGCCGAGCATCAACTGGCAAATATGGCTTATGCTGTTTTTGTTTGCAGCACCATAGCCAAAGGCTCCATTAAAAGCATGATGTTGGCAGATGCAAAGCGGGCCGCTGGTGTGCTTGATATTATTTATTACGCCAATTGCCCGGCTGTGCCCGGTTATAATCCTTACGCCAAAGACCCAAATAAAAAAGGTTACGAGTGGCGTGGACTAAAAGTTTTTAACAGCAACCAGGTTTTTAGCAATGGCCAGCCTATTGCCATGGTAATTGCTGATACAATTGAAAGAGCCGTGTATGCTGCATCGCTGGTAAAAACAGAATACATAAAAGATGAAAGCGATACCGATTTCGATAACGCTAAAGATGATGAAAAGAAATTAAAAAAACCGTCAGAATATAAACGTGGCGACGCAGATGCTTACAAAAAAGGCGACGTAAATGTGGAAGCAGAATATACCATCCCTAGTGAAACACATAACCCTATGGAATTGCATGCAACCATTGCAGCCTGGGATGGCGATGATAAATTAACCGTGTACGATAAATCGCAGGGGCCAAAAGGTACACAGCGGGAACTGGCGCAATGCTTCGGCCTTGATGAAAAGAATGTTCGTGTGGTGGTAGAATATGTTGGCGGCGCCTTTGGCAGTGGCTTACGCAGCTGGCCTCATGTACCTGCGGCTTGTATTGCTGCAAAAAAAGTAAAACGCCCGGTAAAGCTTATCGTTAACCGTGAGCAAATGTTTACCACCATTGGTTATCGTCCACAGGCATGGCAAAAGATAGGCATCGGCGCCGATAAAAGCGGAAAGCTAACCGGCATAACACACCAGGCGGTAAGCATTACATCACGCTACGAAGATTTTGGCGAAGGCATTGTAAACGCCTCGCAGTTTTTATACAATTGTCCCAATGTAAATACCAGTTACC
Source organism: Ferruginibacter sp. (assembly GCA_046596765.1). Lineage (GTDB taxonomy): Bacteria > Bacteroidota > Bacteroidia > Chitinophagales > Chitinophagaceae > Ferruginibacter. The sequence continues at coordinate 1,264 of JBKJLT010000375.1, forward strand.
GCCTTTTGCCCATGGATGTGAATACACCTACCTGGATGCGTGGGCCCGGACCGGCTACCGGTTGCTTTGCACTGGAATCTGCCTTAGATGAATTGAGTTACAAATTAAATATCGATCCCATCGAATTGCGGCTCATCAACCATGCCGATGTTCATCCCGTAAGCAAACTTCCATGGACAACCAAGTTCCTGAAAGAATGTTACGCCATGGGCAAAGAAAAAATTGGCTGGCAAAACCGGCCCACCGTTCCCGGCAGTTTAACAGAAGATGGTATGCTGGTTGGTTATGGTATGGCCGGCGGTGTGTTTGGCGCAGGGCGTGGGCAAGCTACTGCTAAAGGTATTTTAAACAGTAATGGTACTTTAATATTACAAAGTGCTGTAAGCGATATGGGGCCCGGCACTTCCACGGCGATGGTAACCATGGGTGCAGAATTTATGCAGCTACCAGCAAACAAAGTAAGTTTTGAGCTGGGCGATTCTGATTTGCCTACCGGGCCCACCCAGGGCGGATCCGGCACTACCTCTGCCATTGGTACTGCCATCAACGTTGTGTGTGAAGCTCTGAAACAAACCTTAAAAGAAATGGCCATTGCAAATGTTCCTGCATTTGCCGGTTTAAAACCCGAAGCATTAAAATATGACAAGGGTATTATTACCGTTGCTGATAATGCAGCCGTTAATATTTCCTACACTAATGTGTTAAAGGCGGCAGGTAAGCCAGAGATAGAAGTAGTAAAAGAATCAGGACGTGCAAGTGCCGAAGCACAGAAATATGCTATGAATTCTTTTTCGGTGCATTTTGTAAAGCTGCATGTACACCCGGTAACCGGTGTTATAAAATTAAAACAGATTGTTTCGGCTGCCGATGCCGGTAAAATAATTGCTGCAAACACAGCCCGCAGCCAGATGGTGGGCGGTGCTGTTGGCGGCATTGGTATGGCATTAACAGAAGAAGTATTTACAGATAACCGCTATGGCCGCTACACCAACGCCAACCTGGCCGATTACCACGTACCCGTTAATGCCGATGCCCCTCCTATTGATGTTGCATTTGTAAACAAGGCCGATAATATCATCAGCCCTACCGGTGCCAAAGGCGTTGGCGAAATTGCGCTGGTTGGTGTTGCCCCTGCAATTGCCAATGCAGTGTACAATGCAACCGGTAAACGAATAAGGCAATTGCCGATAACGCCGGATAAGTTGATTTGACAATCCTGAGGCTTGCACTGTGAAATGGGGTTTAGTCTTTATCTACATTCATTTGCCTTTCGTGGCATCATCGTTGTGAACTTGTCTGTTCTTATTTTCTTGAAGTAAAAGGAAATCGGTATAATTTTTCTTGACACTGGATAAAAATAGTTTGGTTTTTTTAATTTATTTATTTTTAGTTTTGGCTCCATGTTTTGCTGCAACATACAGTAAACAGACACTATGAGTAACTTTTAATATTTTAAAACCACTCAATTAATGTTATGCAGGAAGTATCTGAGTTTTTCTTCAATTTATTTAGCCCAGAAAGCTGGCCGGCAAGGTGGCATTGCGGCAGGTGGACAGCTTTTCATGGATGGCTTTATATCATATCTAATATATTGATTGCCGCCGCTTACTTTTCCATTCCACTTATCCTGTACTACCTGATAAAAAAAACAAAAAATAAACTTCCCTTTCAAAAAGTTTTCTGGTTATTTTTTCTTTTTATACTGGCCTGCGGTTTTACACATATTTTTGATGCATTGATGTTTTGGTATCCTGTTTACAGGGTTTCTGCAATCGTATTATTTGTTACAGCAATTGTTTCATGCGCCGCTGTAATTGGATTGTTTAAAATTATACCTGCCGCTTTAACACTTAAATCTCCACTGGAACTGGAAAAAATAATAGTAGAGCGTACAAAAGAGCTTGCAATAACTAATCAATATCTTTTAAAAGCCAATACTGAACTGGAGGCATCTCATAAACTTTCGGAAAAATTGTTGAGACAAAAAGACCAATTTATAAGCATTGCAAGCCATGAAATGAAAACACCGCTTACTACTGCCAAAGGGTATATTGAGTTACTACAGCTTTCATTAAGTGAAGAAACCCAAACTGGTTTATACGCAACCAAAGCCAATCAGGCTGTAGAGCGGCTGCACAATCTGGTTACAGAATTATTAGACGCCAGTAAAATACAAAATGGCGAACTGAATTACACATTCACCACATTCGATTTTAATAATATGCTGGATGAAACCATTGAAAACTTTCAGCTTACCGCAAAAAATCACATCATACAAAAAAACGGAAGCTGTACAAAAAAAGTAACAGGTGATAGAGAAAGGCTGCAACAGGTGTTGGTTAATTTATTGAGCAATGCCGTAAAATATTCTCCCAGAGCTGACAGGGTGTTAGTTAAAATAGAAGAACAGGATAGTAAAATTCAGGTATCGGTTCAGGATTTTGGTGTGGGTATGTCAAAACAGCATTTAGATAAAATTTTTGACAGGTACTACCGTGTGCAGGAACATGCAATACATTTTCAGGGATTGGGTATAGGGTTATACATATCAAACAATATTATTGAAAGGCATAATGGTACAATGCGGGCAGAAAGTGAACCGGAAAAAGGCAGTACATTTTATTTTACGCTGCCGGTATAACTGTTCAAAAAAAATAAATGCTTGCAGCATTCAGTAATAAATCATGAAGGCGAGAGAAAAAATAATACCTGCATTTCTTACTGGCGGTGGCAAAATGGGAGATCTTATCCGTTCATTTGATAGGTTAAACACCGCTGTTGAAAGTCCTGATACCTGGCCGCAAAGTTTACGTATCGCAGAACGCATTATGCTGGATACTCCCTTTGGTATGTACATAGCATGGGGCAACGAATATGTTCAATTATATAACGAAGGTTACCGTCCTATTCCTGGTGCCACAAAACATCGGCATGCTATTCATTTTCAGGGATTGGGCATTGGCTTGTATATATCCCACAAAATCATAGAAAGGCACAACGGTAAACTGTGGGCAGAGAGTGAACCCGAAAAAGGAAGCACATTTTATTTTACTTTGCCCTTATAAATTATTGAAACAAAAAAATTATTATGAAAAAAAATATTCTTATTTACGACGATGATGAAGAAATCCTGATTTTATGTAAAGCCATTTTAAGTAAGCATGATTTTGTTGTAGAAACTTTATCAAAGTGTGAAGATGTCATCAATGATATTCAAAGATTCAAACCCGATGTTATTTTGATGGACTTATGGATTCCTCATATTGGTGGTGAAAAAGCGGTCGAAATAATAAAACAAAACGAAAGTACAAAACAAACTCCTGTTTTAATATTTTCGGCAAATGCAGATATTAAGGATATCACTAAAAAAGTAAATGCAGACGGCTATTTAGAGAAACCATTCACCGTTACCACTTTTATTGAAACTATTCAAAGACATACCCGTTAGGCAACATTTGTTTAAGTATGCTTACCCCTGCTGTAATAACGCCAGTAATTTTTCTGCCGCAGGTTTGGATGACGCTGGGTTCTGGCCTGTAATGAGTAACCCATCTTCAATTACAAAAACTTCAAAGGCAGCTTTCTTTTCGTAGTGGCCACCGTTTTCCTTCAGCATGTCTTCTACCAAAAAAGGAACAACTTTGGTTAGCTTCACTGCTGCTTCTTCTTCATTGGTAAAGCCGGTAACTTTTTTACCCTTTACCAATGGTTCGCCATTTAAAGCTTTTACATGTTTTAACGCTGCAGGGGCATGGCAAACAAATGCCACAGGCTTTTGTGTGTTGTAAAAATTTTCTATCAGGTTTATAGAATCTTTGTCTTCTGCCAAATCCCACAATGGGCCATGGCCTCCGGGATAAAACACAGCATCGTAATCTTCCGCTTTTACATCAGCCAGTTTTTGGCTCTGAGCCAGTTTTGCCTGCAGGTCTTCATCTTTTTTAAAGCGTTCCGTATCCGCTGTTTGTGCATCGGGAGCATCGCTTGCAGGGTCAATGGGTGGTTGCCCGCCCTTGGGTGATGCAATGGTTATGTTTACACCCTCGTCAGTAAAGGTATAATAAGGTGCAGCAAATTCTTCTATCCAGAATCCGGTTTTCTTTCCGGTATCTCCTAATTTGTCGTGGCTGGTTAAAACAAAAAGTACATGCATAATATTATTTTTGGTTTTGATGCCTCAATAACAGTACCAAATTAAATTAAGCTATGTATTTATTGTTTTTGGGGAAGCAGATACCCAACGCTGTGTAATTGCCCTTGGTGATAGTATGTTTACAAATGACTTAGCAAAATATTTCCTTCCAATTCTTAGAAAACAAATTTGTTCCTGACACCTGTACAAAAACATACCATGAATAATACAATTCAACTTACAAAATTACGGATGCAGATTGCTTTTAACTTACTACAAGTATCTGCTCAATATCCAGCGAGTATTCCATTGCATGTTTCCTGTCTGTTTCAAAACTGCCTGTGGTGCTTGCGGCAAAATTTTCCCATTTACCATGTTGAAACTTTCTTGCAAAATACACACCGGGCCTTACTGCAACATGATACCATGCTGTTCCCTGGTAAGAGAGTGTAACAAGCCCGCCTAAATAGGTGGCCCTGTTTGCATAAAAGGTTATGTGCAATGTAGCTTCATTCGGTGGAGTAATTACAATATCGGTACCGTGGTTATGACTGACTTTGGAAGGGCCTGGTAAACCTGTGCTTTTAAACATAATTGTTGATGGCATAATTGACAATTTTAAAATTAGCTTTCTTTAAAATTAAAAATTATTTGCAGATAAACAAAGCTTTTTTTATATAACGTTTACTGTACCAGAAAAAAAAGGGTTCGCCAAAAACGAACCTGCTCATTGAAGTATTAATTAACTTTATTGATCTAAGAACCGGCAATATACTGTTCCATATGCCCTATGATAGATTTCTGATCTTCAATAATACGCCTGACCACATCACCAATGGAAATAATACCGGACAGTTTACCATCAGCTACAACCGGCAAATGCCTGATGTATTTACCGGTCATCAATGCCATGCATTCGTCAATGGTAGTGTCGGGCGAAACCGTAATTAAATTGCTGGTCATGATCTCCCCTATCGTTGTCTCGGTTGACTTTTTTCCTTTCAATACCACTTTACGGGCATAATCCCTTTCGGTAAAAATGCCGGCCAGTTTATCATTTTCCATCACCAGCAGGGCACTTACATTTTTTTCAACCATTAATTCCAGCGCATGATAAACAGAAGTGTCGGGCGTAATGGTAAATATTTCGTTGCCTTTGCCTTCCAGTATTTGTTTTACTACTCCCATAAATATTGATATTTAATTGTATGATTGGTTTGCCGGTAAACGGTTTTACTAAAAATAGACATTTTTAATGAAAACAGAAACTTAAGATTCGGCTAAAATGACAAATTCCTGCTCAAGCGCCAGGGAATAATTGTATAGGGCACTGATAAACCCTTTACCCCATTTTGCATAAAAAGGCATAAAGTTTTCAATCCTTTCCTGTAAACTATCATGAGGAAATAACTGTGATTTCAGTTTATGCAGTTGCCGCTGTTGTGCTTCAAATTTTTTCTTCTCGGCCCGCAGCATCTTTTTTTCAAGTGCATCAATTTTGCTCAGGGCAAGCTTTTCCAAAGCGGCTGTATGTGGCTGCAGGGTTATATCAACAGCACCGGCAGTTTTTTTTAAACAGGCGTAAAAGGCTTTAATTAACGCTCTTTCTTTTTCTAAACTAAGTTGCACCTGGCTGTTTCTTTTAACCAACACATTCATCAAATCGATTTCTGGTTTAAACAGATCAATTACATCAAAGCCCAGACTTTCAACCTTTAACCCATAACTTTTCTCTACCAGTAAAAAAGAATTACGTAAAACCAAAACCGGGAATGGCACCTGCAACGCTGCAAAAACCTGCTTTAATTCCATCCAGTAGGCAACCTCTGCGCCGCCGCCAATAAAAGCAATGTTAGGCAATATCATTTCCTGAAAAACCGGGCGTAAAATTACGTTGGCACTGAATCTTTCGGGGTATGCTTCAAGTTCCTGTATTATTTCAGGCTCTGTAAAACTAAGTTCAGTATCAACAACTTTAAAAAGATTGGCAGATTTTTCAATACGGTCTCTTCTGTCATCTTTTAAATAAAACAAATTCAGTTCTCTGCCACCGGCCTGCACTTTATATTGTTTTGGAAATTGTATTGATGTTTTTTTTACGATGCTGTAAGAGAATTGTTCTTTTAATTCTTTTGCCACAACCGGTACAAAAGCTTTTTTATAATCTACATCATCGGGCAATAAAACAATCAGTCCGTATTCTTCAAACAAAGCATTTACTAATTTAAAAGTTGCCTGTTCAATGGTAGTTCCTTCCATGTAACAGGTTTTCATCTGGTCAATTATTTCCTTCCCAAACGGATACACTGTTATCTCTCCTTCTACCGCATCCAGCATTTGTACCAATGCTTTATCAACCTTCATTCTGCCGAAGGCTCCACGCTGGTTTGTTTTCCATTCGTGTTTAACGTCGTTAATGTAAATATGCCCCAGTTCTTCCAGATCGGCATCTTCGCTGCCCATGTAGTACACAGGCACAAAATCATTTTCGGGCATTTCAGTTTTAAGTCTTTCGCAAAGCTTTATGGCGTGCAGTATCTTATAAATAAAATACAAATGGCCGGTAAAAATATTGGGTTGGTGTGCAGTGGTTACGGTAAATGTATTGCTGTTGGCTAAAAGCTGTATGTTTTGTAATTGTTGTGCAGTTGGATTTGTATTGTCATAATGTTTTTCTAAAACATCAACCAGCAATTTTCTGTCGGTTGCAAATAATTTTCTTGATTCAATCGTTTTTTTTATTCCGTCAAGCGAAACCGGCTGTGCATAAAAAGGTTGAAGTAATTCATTTCCAGAAATATAGTCCGTTATGATTTTAGAAAAATAATTTGTACTACTGTATGAAATTAACCGGGCAGTGCTGTCCATTTTAAATCACTTCATTTTTAAAACTGCATAATTGGGATGTTCAGGATTTACGATCAATTGCTGCCTTTGAGGATGTATCAACACATCCATTTCTTCCATGGGTATTGCGCCTAACAAAGGTTCACTATCGCCTGGCAAAACGAATGCGTTGCAAGTAGCTTTTCGGTTGGCAAATTTTACATGAACAGGTCCTACTACATCATATTCAACAACACGGCTATCTGCTACCTGAACTTTTCTTTTTTCAATAAAGGGTAATTCTAACTGAGATTGAATAGTTTCATTAATCGCCATCATATATGCACCGCTATCAACCAGCATATTGAGTTTTACTTGTTTTATTTCTTCCACGCCAATGATGTTTCTTTTTGCATAGGCCACATCATCGGCATTAGTTAAAACGATATCAGCATAAACTAATCCCATAAATTTTTGTATTTGATACAAATATACTGTTTAAATCACTTCTCCTTCAATATCGTAATCGTAGGCTTTTGTAATTTTTACGTTTACAAAATCGCCAATCGTTAATTTCTTTTTACCTTGAATGATGACTTCATTATCCACTTCCACACTGTCAAATTCGGTACGGCCAAGGTAACGGCCAGCTTCTTTTTTATCGATCAGCACTTTAAATGTTTTGCCAACTTTTTCCTGGTTCTTTTCTAAACTTATCTCCTGCTGCACTTCCATTATTTCCTGGGCACGTTCTTCTTTTTCTTCTGCAGAAATATTATCAACCAGATTATGAGCACTTGTACCTTCTTCGTGGCTGTAAGTAAAAATGCCCACCCTGTCAAAACGCATTTTCTGCAAAAAGGTTTTCAGTTCTTCCACATCATCACGGGTTTCGCCCGGGAAGCCTGCAATCAATGTAGTACGCAAACAAATATCCGGCATTCGGTTTCTTATCTCACCAACCAGGTCTTCCATTTCTTCACGGGTTATCTGGCGCTTCATTAAATTCAACATGTTGTTGGCTGCATGTTGAAGCGGCATGTCTAAGTAATTGCAAATATTCTCCCTGTCTTTTATTGCGTCAATAATATCTAATGGAAATTTTGATGGATATGCATAGTGTAAACGTATCCACTCCAGCCCTTGTAAATCTGCAAGTGCATGTAACAATTTGGGTAATTCTCTTTTCTTATAAATATCCAGTCCGTAATAAGTAAGTTCCTGCGCTATCAACATCACTTCTTTCACACCACGGTCAACCAGGCGTTTCGCTTCATCCACCAGCGATTCTATCGGCCTGCTAACGTGTTGCCCACGCATTAATGGGATGGCACAAAATGAACAGGTACGGTTGCAGCCTTCACTTATTTTCATGTAAGCATAATGCTGTGGCGTGTACAAAAGCCTTTCGCCCATCAGGTCATTTTTATAATCTGCATCAAAGGTTTTTAAGATATTGGGTAATTCCATGGTGCCAAAATAGGCATCCACTTCGGGTATCTCGGCTTCTAAATTATTCTTGTATCGTTCACTCAGGCATCCGGTAACGTAAACTTTATCTAATTTTCCCCGGCGTTTTAATTCTACCTGTTGCAAAATGGTATTGATGCTTTCTTCCTTAGCTTTTTCAATAAACCCACAGGTATTTATTACAACGATATTATGGTCTTTTTTTGCGTTCTCATGCACCACATCTATTTCATTGGCAATTAACTGACCGCTTAATACTTCACTATCCACCATGTTCTTACTGCAACCCAGTGTAATGATATTTACTTTATCTTTTTTTATAGATTTTGTCTTCATGATTGGCGGCAAAGTTAAGCTTTTGGCAACGCAGTTATTGGAGGTAATTTTAAAAAAATTTTACAATAATTTTTTTGAGTGTGGATAAATATTTATTTAATAAAGCTATTTTTTTATTGCTTATCAATAAATATTTACCTATTTTCGATTCTCAATTCTAAACACAAACAAAATGAGCACGAAAACAAAAACAGAAACTATCCTGGTTGTAATGCATGTTTTAGCCTGGATCACTTTCATTGGTCTGATGATTGAAGCCAGTGCGGTCCTTGTAACCTATGGGGTAAGCATTTTTAATCCGAATGCGGTAACGAAAATGTATAAAGGACTTGATTTTTATAGCCTCAGCCAGTACGATTTTTGGCACTACACGGGAATCATTTCGTTGAAAGCGGCAATCCTTATTATAGAAGCCTACACCGCATTCATTGTAATCAAGGTGCTGTCTGCAATCAAAATTACAAACCCATTTACCATGGATGTGGCTCAGAGGCTTGAAAAAATTGCCTACATGCTCATCCTGGCATGGTGTGCAATCTTGTTATACAATGGACAATTGAAATGGCTTTCGAAAGCCGTAGCGGGTTTACAGGAACGCAGCCTTCCTGTTGAGTTAATATTCTATGCCGGACTGGTTTTTGTGATTGCCCAGATCTTTAAGAAAGGGGTAGAAATTCAAACCGAAAACGAGCTAACTGTATAACCATGCCGATAATTGTAAACTTAGATGTGATGATGGCTAAGAGAAAGATGTCTTTAAATGAACTTTCTGAAAAGGTAGATTTAACCCTTTCTAACCTTTCTATATTAAAAACAGGTAAGGCTAAAGCCATTCGTTTCAGCACGCTTGAAGTTATCTGTAAAGTATTGAATTGTCAACCCGGAGATATCCTGGAATATATTGAGTGATGCGTATTTTAAAATAACTGTTATAAAATATTCCTGTTTACAATACGTCTTCAAAAGTAATCACAGTGTAATCTTCACCATTCATCCTTTAAAAAACTCGTTCCTGAATTATGACACGCTTATTACAATTTACCCTGAGTAAATTGCGTCGGATTTTGAAAAACAACACTTAAAGTATAACTATGAAAGGTAATACCCAGTTGAGGCCGCAATACACCAACAGTTTTGGAATTACCAATACTTACAAATACAAACTGAATACAAGGCTAAATTACAGCCACGTAAAAGATATTTTTGCACAGCTACCTGATGTATCAGGATCAAAAAGCCTTTTAACAAAAAAGAACCGGCCACACAGGATATTATAAGCTTCAATGTCAGCTATCCTTTCCAGTATAAATGGTATAGCTTTTTCAGCAATGTAAATGCCGGCTGGTCAAAATACAAGGCCGATTTTGGCGGAGGTTCACGTGTAGTAAACCTCGAAGTATTTACTTACAGCTTCTTTATGCAAAACAGTTTTAAACTGGGTAAAGGTTTTACTGCTGAAGTAAGTGGCGTTTATAATTCACCTTCTATCTGGCAGGGTTCATTTAAAAGCAAGTCTATTTATTTTATAGATGCCGGTTTACAAAAAACGCTTTTTAAAGGTAAAGGAACGGTAAAAGCTGCAGTGGGCGATGTATTTAATTTCCTCAAATTCAGCGGCACATCTGATTTTGCCGGGCAGCAAAATACTTTTTATGGCAAGCCAGAAAGCCGCCAGTTTAAATTAAATTTTAGTATGCGTTTTGGCAGTACACAGGTAAAAGGGGCACGCCAGCGTAAATCAGCCATTGAAGAAGAAAATAAAAGAACAGAGAATGGTGGCGGGATGGGAGGAAACTAATTTAGATTAATAGAAAAAGAAAGCCGCTCTTTTACAGGGCGGTTTTTGTTTGTCATCTTATTGTAAACAGATGCTGCTTTACTAATTCGTTTTAACGCTACTTTAACTGTGTTTTGTATTTTCTTAACAGCGCAGCAAATTATTTCTTTAGATATTTGTGTTGTGAAGATTGAAACAATAAAATAAAAAATTAAACAATAAAGATTTTCTCATAAGCAGTTAGTTTTGGTAACCGGCCCCTGTTTCTACAGGGGCTTTTTTTATGAGCGAAATTAAAATCAGCCTGTATCAAAAGTTATTTTTTTGCCGGGAAGCCGGGAAGTGGTGAAGAAAATTGAAATTGATTTTCAATACTTACGTCTTTCCGGCAAATATTTCGGAGTTGACTTTTGCTACAGCCTCTTATATTTTGCTACGGATTTCACAGACTTGCCTGCAGACAGGCAGGTTTGCACGGATTAATTTGTGTAAATTAGTGTAATCCGTGGCCAAATATGCTGTCCACAAAATTCATTTTATCAAAAACCAGCAGGTCTTCTGCCTTCTCTCCCACACCAATAAATTTTACCGGAATTTTAAATTGACTGGCTATCGCCAATACCACACCGCCTTTGGCGGTACCATCTAATTTGGTAATGGTTAATGCAGTTACGTCGGTTGCTGCCGTAAAATGTTTTGCCTGCTCTAATGCATTTTGCCCGGTACTTCCATCGAGCACCAGCATTACTTCGTGTGGTGCATCAGGTATAACTTTTTGAATCACCCTTTTAATTTTAGTAAGTTCATCCATTAAATATGCTTTGTTGTGCAAACGTCCCGCTGTATCGATAATAATAACATCTACATTTTTTGCGACGCCGCTGTTTACGGTATCAAATGCAACAGCAGCCGGATCGCTGCCCATATCTTTTTTTACAATGGGCACACCTGCACGCTCACTCCAGATAGTTAACTGGTCAACCGCGGCAGCCCTGAAAGTATCTGCCGCAACCAGCAAAACAGATTTACCGGCCAGTTTAAAATTATGAGCCAGTTTACCAATAGTGGTGGTTTTACCAACACCGTTTACACCAACTACCAAAATAATGTGGGGTTTGTGTCCGGCAGGCAATTCGTAGTTAAAGTAGCTGCTATCTTGCGGCGCAGAAACCAGGATCTGCTGTATTTCTTCTTTTAAAATTTTATTAAGTTCGGCAGTATTCAGGTATTTATCTTTAGCTACCCGCTTTTCAATCTGCTCAATAATTTTTACAGTAGTTTCAATGCCCACATCAGC